>JBEGLK010000114.1:0-6273 GCA_041183605.1 Pseudomonadota bacterium | reverse complement strand
GGCTCGCCGCTGATTCTGGGCGTCGGGGTGGATGGCCAGTCTCATTACCTGGCCAGCGATGCCATGGCACTGGCCGGGGTCACCAACCAGATCATTTACCTGGAAGAAGGCGACGTGGCCGACATCCAGCTCGGCAAATACTGGCTGGTGGACAAGGGCTTCAAAGCCTTGACACCGGCCCAGCGCCCGGTCAAAACGGTGCATGCGCACAGTGGTGCGGCCGAGCTGGGCCCCTACCGCCACTACATGCAAAAAGAAATTTTCGAGCAGCCACGCGCGATTGCCGACACACTTGAAGGTGTTGACGGCATCATGCCCGAGTTGTTCGATGGCGCCAATGCCAGTGCGGCCCGGGTTTTCAAGGACATCGACTCGGTGCTGATCCTGGCCTGCGGCACCAGTTATTACAGCGGTTGCACCGCCAAGTACTGGCTGGAAAGCATCGCCAAAATTCCGACCCAGGTTGAAGTCGCCAGCGAATACCGTTACCGCGACTCTGTGCCTAACCCGCGCACACTGGTAGTCACCATCACCCAGTCGGGTGAAACCGCCGATACGCTGGCGGCGCTGCGCCACGCACAAAGTCTGGGCATGAAACACACGTTGACCATCTGCAACGTGGCCACCAGCGCCATGGTGCGTGAATGTGAACTGGCTTACGTGACCCGCGCTGGCGTCGAGATTGGCGTGGCCTCGACCAAAGCCTTCACTGCCCAACTGGCCGGTCTGTTTTTATTGACCCTGGCGCTGGCGCAATCACGCGGCTTGCTCGGTGAGCCGGAAGAGGCACGCCACCTCAAGGCCATGCGGCATCTGCCCGCCGCACTGCAGGCGGTGTTGGCGCTGGAGCCGCAAATCATGGCCTGGGCACAGGAGTTTGCCGCCAAGGACAACGCGCTTTTTCTGGGGCGCGGTCTGCACTATCCGATTGCCCTGGAGGGGGCGCTCAAGCTCAAGGAAATCAGCTACATCCACGCCGAGGCCTACCCCGCTGGCGAACTCAAACACGGACCGCTGGCGCTGGTCACCAGCGCCATGCCGGTGGTGACGGTGGCACCCAACGACGCTTTGCTGGAAAAACTCAAGAGCAACATGCACGAGGTACGTGCGCGTGGTGGTGTGCTGTATGTGCTGGCCGACGCTGACTCGCACATCGCCAGCGGTGAAGGCCTGAACGTGATCCGCATGCCCGAGCACTACGGCGAACTCTCACCCATGCTGCATGTGGTGCCGCTGCAATTGCTGGCCTATCACACGGCTTGTGCACGCGGGACCGATGTTGACAAACCGCGAAATTTAGCCAAGTCCGTCACCGTGGAGTAAGCTTTTTATGACATATTAGGTAATGGATGTTGTAAAAACCTACAATTTTCAGGCCATATGGTTGTGGTCGATGGCATAAAACTCAGGAGCATCTCATGACTAAATCTATTCGTCGGACGGCACTGGCTATCAGCCTGGTTGCCGGGTTCTTTGCCTCTGCGGCTCAAGCCGCTTTCCCAAGTGACAAGCCCATCACGATCGTTGTTCCGTTTACTGCTGGCGGCCCGACAGACAAGGTGGCGCGCGAGCTTGCCTTGGTGATGGGTAAAGCGCTCAAGCAAACCGTCATTGTTGATAACGCGCCTGGCGCGGGCGGCACCATTGGCGCCAAAAAAGTCTTGAACGCACCGAAGGACGGCTACACCGTTCTGCTGCACCACATTGGTATGTCAACCGCCCCCGCTTTGTACAAGAACCTGGGCTTTGACCCCAATACAGATTTCGAACCTTTGGGCCAGGTGGCAGATGTGCCCATGGTCATGATCGGTAACAAGAATCTGCCAGCGAAAAATTTGACCGAGTTGCTGGCTTACATCAAAGCCAATGGTGACAAGGTCAATTACGCCAATGCCGGCATTGGTTCGGCCAGCCATTTGTGCGGCTTGTTGTTCATGAGCACGATTCAGGTTGAAATGACAACGGTGCCCTATAAGGGCACAGCACCTGCATTGGTCGATTTGGTGGGTGGTCAGGTTCAATTGATGTGCGACCAGACCACCAACATTGCTGGTCAATTGAATTCGGGTTCAGTCAAACCTTACGGCACCACAACCTTGCAACGCATTGCCGCATTCAAGGATATTCCAACCATGAATGAGCAGGGTTTGAAGAACTTCCAGGTGAACGTCTGGCATGGTGTGTATGCACCGAAAGGCACACCTGCAGCTGTTGTTGAGAAATTGGCTGCTGCGGTCAAGGCTGGCATCAGCGATACAGGTTACAAGACCAAAATGGCTGATTTGGGCGCAAACGTTCCCAATGAGAAAGATGCCAGCCCCGCTGGACACAAGGCTCATTTGAAGGCTCAGATTGATTTGTGGAGCCCAATCATCAAAAAGGCTGGCGTTTACGCTGATTGATCGCCTGAAATCAGGCGCCAACGATAAGGCCTTGGGCGCACGCTCTGCCGCGGTCCCGCGGCAGAATTGCTGTTGCAACGCACTGCCGCCGAAGCAGTGCAGACCAATTCAGTTTTTTTTGGGATCAGACGTGCAAATACTGATTTTGCACTTCCGTATTGTTCGCCAATTCTGACGCAGTACCGGTGTAGACAACACTTCCCTTCTCGAGAAGGTAGCAACGGTCGCTCAGCGACAGCACGAAGTCCAGGTTTTGCTCGGCCAGCACGATCGATAAACCAGCAGCCTTCAGTTCCTGAATTTTCTCAGCCAGCATGTCCACCACCAGTGGCGCCAGGCCTTCTGACGGCTCGTCCAGCAGCAGCAGTTCGGGGTTGCCCATCAGCGTGCGGGCGATGGTCAGCATCTGCTGCTGTCCACCACTGAGGAAGCCACCCTTGCGGTCCTTGAAGCGTGCCAGGTCGGGGAACAACTGAAAAATGGACTCGTCGTCCCAACTCGGCGCGCCTTCGCGCGGCGGCAGTCTGGCGACGTCCAGGTTTTCCCAGACTGTCAGGTCAGCAAAGATACGGCGGTCCTCCGGAACAAAACCCAAGCCGCGCAGCGCGTTCCTGAACGGCGGCTGACGCGTGATGTCCTGCCCCTTCCACAGTACCGAGCCACCACACGGTGGCGCCAGGCCCATGATGCCGCGCATGGTGGTGGACTTGCCCACACCATTGCGCCCCACCAGCGAGACGAGCTCGCCTCTGCCCACGTTGAGCGACACGCCATGCAGCACCTTGCTGAGGCCGTAGTCGACGCGGAGATCCTTGACGGTTAAGAGTTCCATGTCAGTGTTTCCCGAGGTAGACACGCTTGACCTCCTCGTTGCCCCGCACCTCGTGCGGCGCACCGTGCGCGATGACCTCACCGTGGTGCAACACGGTAATGGCGCTGGCGATGTCGAACACGACGTTCATGTCATGCTCGGTGAACAGCAGGGTCAACTTGCGCTTGTGCACGATATCGTTGATCAGTCGGATCGACATTTTGGTCTCGGCGATGGACATGCCGGCGGTGGGTTCGTCCAGCAACAGCATTTTTGGGTTGGAGGCCAGTGCCACCGCCAGTTCGAGTTGTTTCTGGCGGCCGTGCGCCAGCTCGCCCGCGCGACGGCCAGCATCGTCGGCCAGTTGCACCAGCTCCAGCAGTTCCATGGCCTGCTCCTTGAATACCCCGGCCGCCCGGCGGAAGGGGTTCAGATGCAGACCGGCGCCCACGATCAGCGGCACTTGTACGTTCTCGAAAACCGACTTGCGCGGAAAGATGTTCACACGCTGGAAAGAGCGCGCCATGCCGATCCTGACGATTTCGTGCGGAGCCATGCGCTCAATCTTGCGGCCCTCGAAAGCCACAGTACCGCTGTCGGCCGAAATCGAGCCACTGGCCAGGTTGAAGAGCGTGGTCTTGCCCGCGCCGTTCGGACCGATCACGGCATGTGTGGCACCGGCCGGAATCGACAGGCTGACATTGTTGACAGCGACAAAGCCGCCGAACTGCTTGGTGACGTTGCTAATCTCAAGCATGGTCAGCTCCCTGGCCTTGGGCCTTACGCTTGCGCAGCGACGCCAGGCGAGCGACGAGCCCGTCCGGTGCCACCATCACGATGGCCAACAGGATCAGGCCAAGCACGAGTGGCCAGTATTGAAAGTGCTGAGCGGTGGTGACTTCCAGAAGAAAAAGCACCACGGCGCCGACGATCGGACCGATGAAGGCGTGCATGCCACCGAGCAGCACCACAATCATCACGCGCCCTGACTCGGCCCAGAAAGCAGATTCGGGAAACATGCCACGAACATAGAGCCCCATCAGACATCCGGCCACGGAACCAAAGGTACCGGCAATAACAAATGCGGTGAGCCGCATGCGGCGCACGTTCACACCCACGAAGGCAGCGCGCGTGGCGTTTTCGCGGATTGCAATGAAGGTATGTCCCATGGTGGAATTGCTCAGCATGCGCAACAACGCAGTACAGCCGCCCACCACCACGAAGGTAAACCAGAACAACGCATTGCGATCACGCAGCACGTCAGGCACGGTGCCACCGACCAACCCGTCACCACCACCGGTCACATCTTTCCACTTCATGGCGATGGCCCACACCAACATCGAAAACGCCAGCGTCAGCATGGCGAAGTAGATGTCGCTCAGGCGCACGCAGAAGTAACCGATGAACAGCGCGCACAAGGCACTGAAGGCGATCGCGGCTGGCATTGCTGCCCAGATCGGCAGGCCCAAGCGCGTCATCAGGATGATCAGTGTGTAGCCACCGATGGCATAAAACGCCGCATGCCCGAAAGAGATGGTTCCCACGTGCCCGATCAGCGCGTTCAGACTGAGCGCGAACAGGCAAAGGATCATCACCTGCGTGCCGCGGTCCAGCAGGTTGGGCAGACCCAGCAAGGGAATGCAGGCGATAAGCGCGAAGAAGGCGAGTAAAAATCGCGTTTGCCAAGAGGTACACATCAGACGCGCTCCACATCAGGTTTGCCCAGCAGGCCCCAGGGCCTCACCAACAACACGGCGATCATCACGAGATAGACAAGCGCGATCTCCCACTCACCCAGCAACAACGTGCCGAACACCGTGACAAAGCCCAGCCCGAGTGCGCCGATGAAGGCCCCCCACAGGCTGCCCAGCCCACCCATGATGACGATGATGAAGCAATCCATGATGATCAGTGCACCCATGTCCGAATCAACCGCGGCGCGCGGTGCCGCAAGCGCGCCACCGATGGCAGCCATCGCCGCACCAACGACGAACACAACCGAGAAGACACGCTTCACATCGATGCCCAATGAGCCGAGCATCTCGCGGTCCAGTCGGGCGGCACGCAGGATGCGACCCCAGCGCGTGCGCTCAATGCCCATCCACAGCCCCAGTGCCACCAGTGGCCCCAAGACGCACAGGAACAACAGGTAGGACGGGTACATCATGAAGCCCAGATTCACCGCACCGCCCAAGGCCGGCGGATAGTCGGCGCTCAACTGTCCCTTGCCCCAGATGATCTTCACCACGTCACCCATGATCAACACGAGCGCAAAGGTGAACAGCAGTTGCAGCAGGTGCTCCTTGTCGTACAGGCGCGCGAGAAAGAAGCGCTCCAGCACCCAGGCGCAGGCCGCCATCACCACGCCCCCGGCCAGCACGCCGAAAAAGAAGCCCGCGTTGCCGCCGCCGACCCAAGCCGCCGCCGAGACCAGCACGTAGGCACCGACCATGTAGAAGGCGCCGTGCGCGAAGTTGATGATACGAAGCACGCCGTAAATCAGCGTCAACGACGAGGCGATGATGAACAGGTTCATCCCGAGGGAGATCGAGTTCAACACTTGCATCACGACGAAGGTCGGATTCGAAAACATGGCGGGAAAGCCTCTTGGATTAGGACATAAAAATGGAAACCGCCGCCGGATACCGGCGGCGGGTGTTCAGATGAAAGCGATCAGTATGCTGCTCAGCGCGTTAACACGGCTGGCTGCATGCGCTTGATATCCGAGCCTGGCACTGTGACGATGGGGCCATAGTAGGCAGGCTTGTTGGCGCGATGTGTTTTGGCGTCCATCGTGATCGGACCCATCGGTGTGTTGACAGTGATGCCTTCCATGGCTGCCACCAGCTTGTCGCTGTCGGTGGAACCTGCCTTCTTGATGGCCTCTGCAATGAACTGGATGCTCATGTAGCCATACAAACCAAAGGCGTGGAAATCCTTCTTGCCCGTCACCTTTGCCATATTCTCATGGTAGCGCTTGATTTCGGGCGAGGTGTCCACGTACCAGAGGTCATTGGAGAAGCTGTACAGGCCTTCGGGGAACTTGTCTTTCAGCGCCTC
>JBEGLK010000113.1:0-6287 GCA_041183605.1 Pseudomonadota bacterium | reverse complement strand
TCCTGAATGGCATACCAGGGCAGAACCAAGTAGGCCAGCAGGCCGGTGACGAGCCAGAGGCGTATCGCTCGGTTGGGGTTTTTGTTCATGTGCAAAACCCGTCATTGCGAACAAGGTAAAGCCATCCATACCTCTGGATTACCGCGTCGCTACGCTCCTCGCAATGACGATGCGCGTGCGTCAAAATCAACGTGGCAGGGAGTTGACTTCTTTTTCCCATCTGGCAATCAGGCGTTTGCGCTCGGCGGAGGCGCCATATTTGGCGTAGTCGTAGTTGATGAACTTGATCTTTTTGAAGTCAGGCACGTTCGGGTCGACCTTGGCAGCTTTGTTGGAAGGCACCTGGAACTGCTTGGCAGCAGCGGCCATTTCCTGCGCCGAGGGGGTCAAGGCCCATTCGTAAAATTTCTTGGCCGCCTCCAGGTTGCGCGCGCCCTTGATGATGCTCATGGAGCCAATTTCAGCGCCCGTGCCATCGGTCGGCGTGACGGCCTCGACCGGAAAACCATTCAGTTTTTCGCCTGGCGCGTCATGCACAAAACTGATCGACACCGTGGTCTCACCGCGCGCGGCAGCCTTGATCGGGCCGGTGCCACTGCGGGTGTACTGGCTGATGTTCTTGTGCAGCTTTTTCAGGTAGTCAAAGGCCTTGTCTTCACCCATCAGTTGCACCAGCGTGGCCACCATGGTGTAGGCCGTGCCACTCGAGGCCGGATTGGCCGACTGGATTTCGCCCTTGAGCGCGGGATTCAGCAAGTCGTTCCAGGTTTTGGGAACGGGGAGTTTTTTCTTCGCCAGCAATTCGGTGTTGTAGCCAAACCCCAGCGGACCGGAGTAAATCCCCACGGTTTTGTAACCCGACTGCTGTGCCTGCTGCTGCGCCCAGGCCTGCAACTGCGGCAAGGCCGGCGACTTGTACTCCAGCGTCAGTCCTTGCTCGGCCGCCTGCAGGTGCGGGTCGCCGGTGCCGCCAAACCAGATGTCGGTCTTGGGGTTGTCCTTTTCGGCGATCAACTGGGCCAGCGCCTCGCCGGAGCCCTTCATGGAAATGTTGATCTTGGTGCCGGTGGTACGGGCATACACCGTACCGATCATGTTGCACCACTCAGCTTGCACCGAACAAATCACATTCACGGTTTGCGCCTGTGTCAAACCAGCCGTCAAACCCAGAGCGGAAACCAGCAACAATTTCTTCATCTCGACTCCTGTGGTGCCCCAAGACGACACTCAGGGCGATTGATAAAACAAGCAGGAGCTTAACCCCATTTGGCCCCATTCCAGAATGGGGAAAACGCCATATACAACGGGAATTGACAAGGATCAACATCCCCTGCAACGTCGGCTATTCCAGCTTGAAATTGAATTCCTGGGTGGCGATGACCTCACCACCGTCGGTCATGCAGTTGTACTGCAGCATGGCCTCCCTGACGGCGGCATGAAATATGCGCGGCCCGGAAAGGAGGGTGACATCCACAATACGCTTGCCTTTGACGTGGATCTGTGCCCTGACCACCCCTTCGATGCCCTCTTTGATCGCCCGGCGCGGCATCTCGGGTGCGACCTGGGTCGGACACACCAGGGTGATGCCGACCTGCGGGGGTCCGGTCTCCGTCGGTGCAGACGGAAGTGACGCAGCGGAAACGAGTCCGGAAGGCGCAGGCGGTGCCACCGACTGAGTCGCTGGCGCTTGGGTGCTCATTGGGGGCACGGTTTCGGCTGAAGGCAGTGCGGGTGGCTGTGTTATCCCGGCCCTGGGGGCTTGCGCTGACGCCAGAACCTGTGATTTCCTGAGTGATGACCGGGGCAGAGTTTGCGGCGGCTGGACCAATACGGCTTCAACCGGCTTGCGCATCGGGCGCAATGCCTTGCGTGGCACACTCGAAACCAGCACGCAGCCCATGAAAACATGCAACAGCACGACCCCCGTCAGGACACAAACAAAACGCATCAAGGGGACTGGAGGGCGAAAACGTTTATTCATGTCAGGCGTCCTCCCCCTGGAACCCACTGTGCCGCACTGCCAACACGCCCGTACGGCAAGCGATGAACTGAATCGCGCTCATGTGCACTTTGTCCCACAAATCGGATCTGAATATCAGTATAGGCCGCGACCGGAAGCCGTCTTGACGCTGCCGGCAACACGCCATAAGTTACCTGATTTTGAAAAAAATGTGAAACTAAGTTACATTACGGTTTCTTTTTTCGGCTCCAGCCCTCTCACCCAAATCTGAGTTCCACATGAGTTTTGACCTTGTTCTCTTTGGCGGCACCGGCGACCTGTCATGGCGCAAACTGATGCCCGCGCTGTTCCAGGCATTCAAACACGGCACCCTGCCCGAAGGGGCACGCATCATTGGCGTCGGGCGTGACGATCTCGGTGATGAGCGCTACCGCGCCTTGATCATGAGCCGCTTCGACGAGGTGGACCTGGCCAAACGCCCCAGCCCCGAGGAGTTTGAGCGCTTTTCCCGGCTGCTGGAATTTGTCAGCATGGACTTGTCCAAACCCGAGCACTACGCCAACTTGGGCAACAAGCTGGCGCAGCGCCAAGCCGATACCGTGGTGATGTATCTGGCGACGGCCCCCACACTGTTCACCACCATCGTCGAGCAACTGGCTGCAGCCGGGCTGAACACGCCACAGACACGCGTGGTGCTGGAAAAGCCCTTGGGCCATGACCTCGCCAGCAACCGGGCCATCAACCACAGCGTGGCCCAGGTGTTCAGCGAGAAGCAGGTGTTCCGGATCGACCACTACCTGGGCAAACCCGCCGTGCAAAACCTGTTTGCTTTGCGTTTTGGCAATGCCTTGTTTGAGCCGCTGTGGCGGCGTGAGCACATTGCCAACATCCAGATCACGATCGCCGAGGAACTGGGCGTGGAAAAGCGCGGCGCCTTTTACGAGACCACCGGCGCGCTGCGCGACATGGTGCAAAACCATGCGCTGCAACTGCTGTGCGCCATTGGTATGGAACCGCCAATCAACTCCCACGCCGACGCGATCCGTGATGAAAAACTCAAGGTATTGCGCTCGCTCAAACCCTGGACGGCAGAGTCCCTGACACAGGACGTGATCCGCGGCCAGTACAGCGCCGGCGCGATTGGTGGCGCTGCAGTTGCGGCCTACCGCGACGAACTGGGTGTCAATGCTGACAGCCAGACGGAAACTTTTGTCGCCCTGCGCACCGAGATCTCCAACTGGCGCTGGGCTGGTGTGCCCTTCTATATTCGCACCGGAAAGCGCCTGGCCGGTCGCGACGCCCGCATCGTGGTCAACTTCAGGCCCACGCCCCACGCCATTTTCAATTCGCAGATCGGCGTGGCCAACCGGCTGGTGATCAATCTGCAACCCAAGGACGGGCTCGAGTTGCACCTGCTGGCCCAGGGTCAGGACAACCGCAAGACATCCCAAACTCTGGCCCCGGTACAGCTCGACCTCGACTTTGACAAGCGTTTTGGCGGCGAGCGTGTGGGCGCCTACGAACGCCTGTTGCTCGACGTGATCGACGGCCGCCTCAACCTGTTTGTGCGCAGCGATGAGCAGGAAGAAGCCTGGCGCTGGGTCGAGCCGATCCTGACACATTGGCAGGCCGACACACAGGGTCCGCGCCCCTATGCGGCTGGCACCTGGGGCCCGAGTGCGACCAGCGCCATGATCGCCCGCGATGGCTTTTGCTGGAGCGAAGAATGTTGACCCCATGAAAGAGTGCCGCCATGCTTGACCGAATCAAGGCCTCCCTGCCCTCGCTGGCCCCTGCTGAACAGCGTGTGGGCAAACTGGTGCTGAGTGACCCGCGCAGTTTTGCCTTGCTGCCGGTGAGCGAGCTGGCCGAACGCGCCCATGTCAGCAAACCCACGGTGGTGCGTTTTTGCCGCAGTGTGGGGTATGACGGCCTGAGCGACTTCAAGCTCAAGCTGGCCGGCAGCGTCAGTGAAGGTGTGCCTTTCATTCACCGCAGCGTCGACGTCGACGACAAGACCAGCGACATCATGGTCAAGGTCATCGACAACACGGTGGCCGCCTTTCTGAAATATCGCAACGATGCCTCGTCCGTGGCCATCGAGAAAGCGGTCGACGCCCTGCTCAAGGCCTACCATGCCGGACGCCGCATCGAATTCTTCGGGGTTGGCAACTCGGGCGTGGTGGCGCAGGATGCACAACACAAGTTCTTCCGGCTCGGCATCAACGGCGTGGCCTACAGTGACGGCCACATGCAGGTGATGAGCGCCTCACTGCTCCAACCTGGCGATTGCGTGCTGGTAATTTCCAACTCGGGGCGCACACGCGACCTGATGGACGCCTGCGACATTGCGCGCAAGAACGGTGCCACCACCATCGTCATTACGGCCAGCGGCTCACAACTGGCCTCGGCCGGCGACATCCATGTGGCGGCCGACCACCCCGAAGGGTATGACCGCTACAGCCCGATGGTGTCGCGCCTGCTGCACCTGATGATCATCGACATCCTGGCCACCTGCATGGCGCTGCGGATTGGCAGCGACAAGCTGCAACCCCTGCTGCGCGAGATGAAAAACAACCTGCGCAGCAAGCGCTATGCCTGACATCCGGGCCTGACCACAGCATTGTTAACATGGTGTTCCACCGCCGGATGATTCCGGCGCCGGAACCAACCCATGAGCAAGCTCAAACAACTCGAAACATTTGTCGCGGTGGCAACGCGCGGCAACTTGACGGCAGCGGCAAAAGCCGAGGGCGTGGCGCCAGCCATCATCGGCCGACGCCTGGATGCCCTGGAGGACCGTCTGGGTGTCAAGCTCCTGGTGCGCACCACCCGGCGCGTGAGCCTGACTCATGAGGGTGGCACCTTCCTGGGCGACTGCCAGCGCTTGTTGACCGACCTGGCCAATGCCGAGGCCAGCGTTTCCGAAGGCGGCGTGAAGGCCAGTGGTCATTTGAACCTGACCGCGCCGGCCGGTTTTGGCCGCCGCCATGTGGCGCCCCTGCTGCCGCACTTTCGCAGCTTGCACCCCGAAGTCACCATAGCATTGAACCTGAGCGACCGTGTGATGGACCTCGCGGCCGAAGGTTTTGACTGCGCCGTGCGTGTTGGCGAAATGCCGGACTCGTCGCTGGTCAGTGTGCGCCTGGCCGACAACCGCCGGCTGTGTGTGGCCGCACCCGCCTACCTCAAGCGTCACGGCACACCGCAACATCCGCACGAGCTCACACGTTTTGATTGCCTGACACTGTCGAGCGAGGCCTCACAAAACCGGGGCTGGATTTTTTCAATGCCACAGAAGAAAGGCGTGGAAGTCATCCACCTCAGGCCCGGTGGCCCGCTGAGCTGTTCAGACGGAGAAGTGTTATTTGACTGGTGCCTGGCCGGCCACGGCATTGCCTGGCGCAGCACCTGGGAAGTGCAGGCCGAGATCGCCTCGGGCGCGCTGGTGACCGTGCTGGAGGACTTTGCCGCACCACCCAATGGCATTTATGCGGTGTATCCGCAACGCAAGCATTTGCCGCTGCGGGTTCGCCTGTGGGTGGACTATTTGAAGGCACACTATGCCCAACCCGGGTTCTGGCTGACACATGACTGAGACCTTTCACACCGATGGCAAACGCGTGATCGTTTGCGCTGATGACTTTGCCATCAACGCCAGCACATCCCTGGGCATCAGCAAACTGGCCCGGATGGGACGCCTGAGCGCCACCAGCGCCATGGTGTTGTCACCGCGCTGGGCTTCTGACGTCGCCTTGCTGCAGGAGTTGCGCGGCCAATTCGACGTGGGTTTGCACCTGGACTGGACCAGTGATTTCGCAGTGGCCGCTGGTCATGGCATGACCTTGGGCCGGGCCATGTGCCAAGCGCTGCTCGGTGGTTTTGACGCCAGGCAGGCAGGCGCCGTGGTCGAGCGCCAGCTTGATTTGTTCGAACAACATTGGCAGGCACCGCCTGATTTTGTTGATGGTCACCAGCATGTACAACAGTTTGCCGGCATCCGCGAAGCGCTGGTTTCAGCGCTGGTGCGCCGTTATGGCAAAGGGCCCGATCGGCCCTACCTGCGGATATCGCGCGCACCGCGCGGGATGGCCGATCTGAAGAGCCGGGTCATTGCGGGAATGGGCGCGAAGACCCTTGAAACTGCCGCAGCCGCTGCCGGTATGCGCACGGCCAATGGCCTGCTCGGCGTTTATGACTTTGGCGGTGGTCCCCAACGTTACGCCGGCCTGATGACAGAATGGTTGGCGCAGGCGCCCCCGGGTGCCATTTTGATGTGCCACCCGGCCCAGGCGGCCGAGCCCGACGATGCCATAGGACTTGCCCG
>JBEGLK010000112.1:0-6391 GCA_041183605.1 Pseudomonadota bacterium | reverse complement strand
GGTACGCGACGGCAACAAGCCACCCGGCGAATCTTCTTTCTATTCCACCTTCACCGGCCCGGCCGTTTATACCGATGCCAAGAAATACCAGAAAGTGGAGTTCAAGGACATCGAGAACAACAAGGTTGACATAGAAAAGTCCGCCAGCAATGGTTACGTGGCCATGGTGCAGCATTACTTTGCCAGCGCCTGGCTTTTGGGCGATGGCATCAAGCGTGATTTGTTCATGCGCAAGGTAGACAACAACCTGTACTCCGTGGGCATGATTGCACCGCTGGAGTCGATTGCTCCGGGTGCCCGAAAAACGCTGGAAGCCCGCTTTTATGCCGGCCCGCAGGAAGAAAAAGTACTCGAGGCCCTGACGCCCGGGCTGGAACTGGTCAAGGACTACGGCTGGCTGACCATGCTGTCCAAACCGCTGTACTGGTTGCTGGACAAACTGCACAGTGTCATCGGCAATTGGGGCTGGTCCATCATGTCACTGGTGCTGCTGCTGAAAATTGCCTTCTACTGGCTCAATGCCAAGGCCTATGCCAGCATGGCCAAGATGAAGGCGGTTAACCCGCGCATCACGGAAATGCGCGCACGCCTGAAAGACAATCCGCAGCAGATGCAACAGGAAATGATGCGCATCTACCGCGAGGAAAAGGTCAACCCGATGGGCGGCTGCTTCCCGATCATGATCCAGATCCCGGTGTTCATTGCACTGTACTGGGTGTTGCTGGCCAGCGTCGAGATGCGCAATGCACCCTGGTTGGGCTGGATTCACGACCTCTCAAGCCCCGACCCGTATTACATCCTGCCGCTGATCATGACCCTGACCACGGTGTTGCAGACCTCGCTCAATCCGGCACCGCCAGACCCGATGCAGGCCAAGATGATGTGGTTCATGCCGCTGGCGTTCAGCGTGATGTTCTTCTTCTTCCCGGCTGGCCTGGTGATGTACTGGATCACCAACAACGTGTTGTCGATCGCCCAGCAGTGGGTCATCAACACCCGCATGGGCGTACCACCGAAGTTTCATTTACCGAAGTTCTAACAGTCAGCTGACGTGAGCCTGCCACGCCACCTCGATCCGATCGTGGCCATAACCACGGCGCCGGGTCGCGGCGCGGTGGGCATGGTGCGAGTCAGCGGGCGCGGCCTGCAGGCACTGGTGCTGGCGCTGTGCGGGCGCCCTCTCAAGCCGCGCGAAGCCACTTACACCGCCTTTCTTGACGCCACTGGCCAGGCCATCGATCACGGCCTGGCGTTGTATTTTGTGGCACCACATTCCTTCACCGGCGAAGAGGTGCTGGAGCTGCAGGCCCACGGTGGACCCGTGGTGTTGCAACTGCTGCTGGCGCGCTGCCTGCAGGCGGCCGCCGAGACCGGTGCCGATGGTGCGCCTCGCCTGCGACATCTGCGCGTGGCACTGCCTGGCGAGTTTTCAGAACGCGCCTTCCTCAACGACAAGATCGATCTGGCGCAAGCCGAGGCCATTGCCGACCTCATCGATGCCAGCACAGAAGCTGCCGCACGCAGCGCCAGCCGATCGCTGGGCGGGGCTTTTTCACACGAGATCCATCAGCTACGTGACGCCCTGATCCATTTGCGCATGCTGGTCGAGGCCACGCTCGACTTCCCCGAAGAAGAAATCGATTTTTTGCAAAAGGCGGACGCGCAGGGGCAACTGACCCGGCTCGAAGACGGTCTGATCACGGTATTGGCTCGTGCCAAGCAGGGTGCACTGCTGCGCGAAGGCATCAAGGTGGTGATTGCCGGCCAGCCCAACGCCGGCAAGTCGTCGCTGCTCAACGCGCTGGCGGGCGCCGAACTGGCCATCGTCACGGCGGTGCCCGGAACCACCCGCGACAAAGTGCAGCAAACCATCCAGATTCATGGCGTGCCGGTGCACGTGGTGGACACTGCCGGGCTGCGCGAGAGTGACGACGAGGTGGAACGCATTGGCATCCAGCACGCCTGGGAAGCCATCACACAAGCCGATGCGGTGCTGTTCTTGCATGACCTGACACGCCGTCATGCGCCCGACTACCAAGCTGATGATGCCGCCATCGCCGACACCATCGCGCAAAAGGTACATGGCCAGGTCCCGGTGATCGAGGTCTGGAACAAGCTGGACGCCACCACCGTGGCCGACCTGCCCGAGGGTTTGCACCTCTCCGCCAAAACCGGCCTTGGGCTCGATACGCTGCGGCAGAAACTGCTCGAGGTCGCAGGCTGGCAGTCGGGCTCCGAAGGTGTATTCATGGCCCGCGAGCGCCATGTGCAAGCCTTGCGCCAGACCCAAAACCACCTGGAACTGGCACAGCGCCACCTGCAAAGCCAGGCTCAGGCGCTGGACCTGCTGGCAGAAGAATTGCGACTGGCGCAGAACGCCCTGGGCGAGATCACCGGCGAGTTCACCTCAGACGATTTGCTCGGCGTGATCTTTTCAAGTTTCTGTATCGGTAAATAAACTGGCTGGCGGCCGCAGCGGCGTCTGCAGCAGGGCGCTGGCACGCCGGCCGCGTTCACCCAGGAAAAATTCCTTGATGAAAGGGTGCGGCTGAGCCATCACCTCGCGAGCGCTGCCGCTGGCCACAATGTGCCGGTCTGCCACCACCGCGATGCGGGTGCTGAGCTCCAGCAGCGTGTCGAGGTCATGCGTGACCATGAC
The DNA here is from genome assembly GCA_041183605.1 of Pseudomonadota bacterium. Classification (GTDB taxonomy): domain Bacteria; phylum Pseudomonadota; class Gammaproteobacteria; order Burkholderiales; family Burkholderiaceae_C; genus Rhodoferax. The sequence continues at coordinate 3,732 of JBEGLK010000112.1, read as the reverse complement.
CACCGTCAGACCCAACTCTTCGTGCAACGACTGCAAGAGCGCACAAAATTCGTCGGCACTGCCCGGATCCAGTCCGGCGGTGGGCTCATCAAGCAGCAGCAGCGGCGGATCCATGATCAGTGCGCGCGCCAGCGCCGCGCGCTTGACCATCCCCCCGGACAGGTCAGCCGGCATCTTGTGGGCATCGGAAGGATTCAGCCCGACCATTCGCAGCTTGACCATGGCGACATCGAGGATCAGGTCCTTGGGCAGGGTCTTGAGTTCGCGCAGGGCCAGGGCGATGTTGTCGAGCACGCTGAAGGCCGAAAACAGGGCGCCGTGCTGAAACAACATGCCCACCCGGCTGGCCGCACCTTCGCGCCCCATGCTCGCAGCCGCTTCACCCAGCACGGTCACACTGCCACGGGCCGGCACTTCCAGCCCCAGCATCTGCCGCAACAGCACGGTCTTGCCGCTGCCGGAACCACCCACAATCGACACCAGCTCACCCGCGTCAATGCGCAGGCTCAGGTCCTGATGGATCACCACGTCACGCCCGGCCTCGTGAAACACCGACCACAACTTGTCAATATCGACCACGGGCTGGTTCATAAGCCAACATTCTTGAAAATCACGGCAAACACCGCATCGACCAGCAGCACCACCGTGATGGCCGTCACCACCGAGGCGGTGGTGCCTTGCCCCAGGCTCTCGGTGTTGGGTTTGACACGCAGGCCGTAATGGCAGCCGATCAGGGCGATCAGCAAGCCAAACACCACCGACTTGCCCAGTGCCAGCCAGAGGTTTCCTATGGCCACGGCGCGCGGCAGGGCGGCAAAAAAATAGGCGGGTGTCACGCCCAGCACCACGTCAGCGGCCAACATGCCGCCCAGCAGCGCGGCCAGCGTGGTCCAGACGCTGATCAGGGGCATGGCAATGGCCATCGCGATGGCGCGCGGCAACACCAGCCGGTAACCCTTGGGAATGCCCATGACACGCATCGCGTCGAGCTCTTCGGTGACCCGCATCACGCCAATTTGCGCAGTGATGGCAGACCCCGAGCGGCCGGCGATCAGGATCGCCGCCAGCATGGGACCGAGTTCACGGATGATGGACAGGCCCAGAATATTGACGATGAAGGTGTCGGCACCAAAAAGCCGCAACTGGCGTGACATCAGGTAGGCCAGCACCACCCCGATGGTAAAACCCACCAGCGCGGTGACTGGCAACGCCCGGGCACCGATGCGGAACAGATGACCCGAAACATCGCGCCAGGGTCCACGTCTCGGGGCACGGAGCAGGCGCAGGACGTCCAGCATCAATTGGCCCACCAGCAGCAACATGTTGAAAAGGTGATCCCATAACTTCCAGAGTTGCTCACCCAAGCGCAAAAATATCTGCCAGGCAGAAAGGCGCATTGGCTCGACCGCGGGTGCCGTGAAGTGCGCCACCCTGGCCAGCATGGCGCGTTGTCCAGGCAGGCAATGCAGCGTCACCGGCCACTGGCGTCCCCAGCTGTTCCAAAGCAGCTGGGCGCCGGTGTGGTCGAGCCGGGTGACGGGCCGCAGGTCCCAGGCCAAATCACTCGTTTGCGCCGCCTCGGCCACGCTCTGGCTGATACGGCCCCAGTGAGCCGGCTCAGCCAATCGCGCCGCGCTCCAGCTACCGCCCAGCGCGGCACACCGGCCGCCATCAACGGCAGTTTGCAAGGTGAGTGTGGGTACGGCTTCGGGCATGATGAGCAGAACGATCCCGGAATGGTAACGGCAACATGATGGCTTGAAGGATTTTCAACTTTATCCGCAGGCTGCGGCACAATGTCTGCAGCGACCGGGCCCAGCCAGTTCCGTGACAGGAACAGACCGAAAGTGATTCGCCATGAGTTCTTCCTTTGACTACATCATCATAGGCGCTGGCACCGCCGGTTGTCTGCTGGCCAACCGCCTCTCAGCTGATACGTCCAAACGTGTGCTGCTGATCGAAGCGGGCAAGACCGACAACTACCACTGGATCCACATTCCGGTCGGTTACCTCTATTGCATCGGCAATGAACGCACCGACTGGCTGTACAAAACGGAACCCGATGCCGGCCTGAATGGCCGCAGTCTGCGTTACCCACGTGGCAAGGTGCTGGGAGGTTGCAGCAGCATCAACGGCATGATCTACATGCGTGGCCAGGCGCGCGATTACGATCGATGGGCGCAACTCACCGGCGACGATGCCTGGAACTGGCAGAACAGCCTGCCCGACTTCATGGCACACGAAAGCCATTACCGGCTCGATGGCCAGCCGCATGACAGCGCTGACAAACTGGACCAATTCCGGCGCTTCCATGGCGCGGGCGGCGAATGGCGCGTGGAGAAACAACGCTTGCGCTGGGATCTGCTCGATGCCTTTGCCCAGGCGGCGCAACAGGCCGGCATTCCTGCCACCGACGATTTCAATCAGGGCAACAACGAGGGCGTGGGTTATTTCGAGGTCAACCAGCGCAGTGGCTGGCGCTGGAGCACGGCCCGGGCCTTTTTAAGCCCCACCTGCACCAGCCGGCCCAACTTCACGCTCTGGACCTCGGCGCAGGCGGTCAAGCTCCACATCGAGGCACAGGCCAACGGCCAATTGCGCTGCAGCGGCGTCGAAATACAAACACCCGGTGGCCGGGTCACTGCCACAGCCGCGGGTGAGGTGATCCTGAGTGCCGGCAGCATTGGTTCACCGCACATCCTGCAGCTTTCGGGCATCGGACCGGCAACGCTGCTGCAACAACATGGCATCCGCGTGGTGCACGACGCTCCCGGCGTTGGCAGCAATTTGCAGGACCACCTGCAAATCCGATCGGTGTACCAGGTGCAGGGCGTCAAGACGCTGAATACCCAAGCCGCTTCCCTTTGGGGCAAGGCCATGATCGGCCTCGAATATGCGCTCAAACGCAGTGGCCCGATGAGCATGGCACCCAGCCAGTTGGGTGCTTTCACCCGCAGCGATGCCAGCCAGCCATATCCCAACGTCGAGTACCACGTGCAGCCCTTGAGCCTGGAGGCCTTTGGCGAGCCGCTGCACAAGTTCCCGGCGTTTACCGCCAGCGTCTGCAACCTCAACCCCGAAAGCCGCGGCAGCGTGCGGGTCAAGTCGCCCGACTTTTCGGTCGCACCCGCAATCGCACCCAACTACCTGAGCACGGCGTTGGACCGCAAGGTGGCGGCGGATTCGCTGCGCCTGACCCGCACCATCGTGGCGCAACCCGCATTGGCCCGCTACCGACCGCAGGAGCTCAAACCCGGCGTGCAATTCCAGTGTGACGATGAGCTGGCCCGCCTGGCCGGTGACATCGCCACGACCATTTTTCATCCGGTGGGCACCACCAAAATGGGCCGTGCCGATGACCCGTTGGCGGTGCTGGACAGCCATTTACGGGTGCGTGGACCGGGTGGCCTGATTGCGGGTTTGCGTGTAGTCGACGCCGGTGCCATGCCCGTGATCACCAGCGGCAACACCAACTCACCCACGCTGATGATGGCTGAAAAGGCAGCGCGCTGGATCAGTGCCGGCAGCTGAGTCGAAAGCTTGATGCTGCGGCTGCAGAAAATGCGTTTGCCTAGGGTAAGTCCTGATGGCAAGGCAGCGGATTGGGACCTACAGTTGAGCCCATCGCAGGCAGACGTGTTCTGTCAGAAGCGAGAGGCCCCAGGAGATCAAACCCGTAAGGGTCAAACTACAAAAAAGACAAGGCACCGGCAACCCCGGTGCCTTTTTCAT
>JBEGLK010000111.1:0-6397 GCA_041183605.1 Pseudomonadota bacterium | reverse complement strand
CCCTTGGGCTGGGCACCCTGGTCGATCTGTGCTTTGACAAAGGAAAGACCATCGAGGTTGTCGCCATGCCAGGACCCGTCCGGGTTGCGGCGCGTCTCTGCCACCACACCCAACAGCTTCACACGATCCGTGCTGGTGGCACAGTACTTGAAGGCATTGGTTTTATGCGGCATCGTGATCAGCAGGCCGCCAATATTCGGGATGAGTGAAAGGCCGTGCATGACACCCTCCAGATCTGCCTCGGCCACTTGCATCGGCACACAAATGGCGTTCTGGCCCCTGGCCTCGAAACTTCTGGTCAAGAGCTGGGGTGATTTTGCATAAATGATCGGGTCGCCGATGATCGGGAACAAACGTGTTGCGCCACTCAGATTTTCAAGCATTCTGTTACCTTGTCTTTGGATTCGAATTGAATTGAATTGAATTGAATTGAATTGAATTGACTATATCGCGTCGGGGATCACTTGGCTGCCACCGGAACCATGTGGGTACCCGCCAGGCGGTCCATCACCAGCGCCGAGGTATGGACCTCGGCATTGGCGCCCTTCTCGCTGATGCACATCTGGTAGAGCTCACGCGCCACATTGCCAAAAAACAGCGGCACGCCGGTATCGCTGCCCAGTTGGCAGGCCAGGTTCATGTCCTTGTGCATCAGGCCGAGCGTGAAACCGACGTCGAGTTTTCCCTTGAGGATTTGTGGCGCCATCATCTTTTCCATGAAGGCGTTTTTGCCACCACCTGCCATCAGGATGTCACAGGCCCGGGCCGGGTCAATGCCGTTCTTGGTGGCCAGTGCAATACCTTCAAAGGTGAGCAGGCGCTGCACCCCCGAGATCAGGTTGTTGACCAGTTTGATGACTTGACCGGCACCCACATCCCCGGCATGAAAGATGTTGGGGCTGATGGTTTTCAGGACCGGTTCGATGCGCGCATACAGCGCGTCACTGGCACCCACCATGACCGCGATGGTGCCGGCTTCGGCCCCCATGGCGCCACCACTGACCGGTGCATCAATGAGGTCAATACCCTGCTGCGCCAACTCTTGCGCCATGGCCCGTGTGGCAATCGGGTCACCAGTGGTCTGGTCAATGATCAGGGTGTTTTTCCGTAGCCCGGCAGCCAGTCCGTTGGCACCAAAGATGGCAGTGCGCACATGGTCGGACTTCGGCAAACACAAGAAGATGACATCGCTGCGCTGCGCCAACTCGCCAAGCGTGGTGCAGGCGGTGGCGCCCTTCTCCACCATGCGTTGCACGGCGGCTTCATTGAGGTCAAAAACGTGCAGCTTGTGGCTCAGTTGCAGGCGCCTGGCCAGTGCGCCCCCCATGTTGCCGAGGCCGACATATCCAATATTCATGACTTGTGACTCCTTTTAAAAAATCGGTTGTGGCGCTGAAACTTTGTTTATTTCGCTGCGGCAACTTCTTTGGCTGGCGGCTTGGGCAACATCAGGAAGAACACCGAGCCTAGCCCGGCCAGCGTCGCGAGGATGGTAAAGCCCAAGCGGTAATTGCCGGTGGCATCGGCCAGCACGCCGGCCACGATCGGCCCGCCGACCTGGCCAATCAGCACAAGCAGCATGGATGCGCCCAGGATCTTGCCAATCGATTCGCGGCCAAAATAATCGGCACGGATCGCCTGCATCAGCGGCCCCCGAAAGCCCCAGGCAAAACCATGTGCCAAGCCGGCCGCCAGCACCGTCTCCCAGGTCGAGGCATATGCCAACAACAACAGGCCGAGGGCGTGCAGCAGCAGGCAAAATGCACTGATGCGGCGCTTGTCCCAGCGGTCACCCACGACGCCACTCAAAAGAACACCCACCGTATAGGCCAGTGTCTGCACGCTCAGCAGCAAGGCTGCTTGCGCCAGGCTGTAACCCAGTCCCTCCTTGACATGCGTGATGGCATGAACCTGGAACGCGCTCACGACAAACAGGGCCGAGCCGTGCCCGAGCCCGAGCAGCCAGAAGGCTGGGGTGCGCAGGGCTTCACCAATCGAGGCATCCCTGGATGGGCTGGCCTGGGCGGTCGCCACAGTCGGCTGACTCTCTTGCGCTCGCGGCAGCGGAGCGATGCCGTCGACATGCTGGCCAAGGTCTTCCGGCCGCCGGTGCAAGGTGCGCGCCAGCGGCAGTCCCACCAGCAAGGCCACCAGGCCCGAAACCAGAGCCGTGTGGCGCCAGCCGTACACCTGCAGTGACCAGGCAATACCCGGCGCCGCAAAACCGGCCGCCGCGGTGCCAAGCACCAGGATGGACAGGGCGCGGCTGCGGTAACGATGAAACCAGTTGATCAGGGTGATCGAGAGCGAAAAATAACCTGCCAGGCTCATGCCCAGGGCAATCAGGATGTAGACCGCATAGAAGCCCGCAAGTGACTGTGTGCTGCCCAGCAACATCAACCCGACGCCGAACAGCACCACACCGGCGGTGACCATGCCACGCGGACCGAAGCGGTCGATGACCCAGCCCTGCAACGGACCCAGCAGCGCACCCTCCACCTGCTGCATCGCGGCGACACCCGACAGCGCTGTCTTGCTCCAGCCTTCGCTGTCACGCAGCACCGCGACATAGGCACCAAACGACTGGGTCATCAGGACCGAGAACAGAAACTGCAGACTGGTCGTCGAGGCCACCAGTCGCCACCCGTGAAATCCAGGTCGGGACCGAGTTTCTGCGGCGGCTTCTCCCGCCATCAGGATCCCGGCTGAGCCAGCGCCAACGCAGTGCGCGGCACCCGGCCGGTGACCGGATAGATCGGGTCGGTGAAGCCGGGCGTGGACGGATGGCCGGGGGCGACCAGGCGGTCGACCAGCGCTTCATCGTCGGCGGTGAAAGGAACCTCAAGGGCGGCGAGGTAGTCTTCCCACTGCTCCATGGTGCGCGGACCGCCGATCACCGAGGTCACGTTGGCATTGTTGAGCACCCAGTTGATGGCGAAGTGAGAGGCCTTGCTGCCTTTGGCCTGCGCATGCGCCGCGATGTGTTTGGCCAGCTCGATGGATTCGGCACGCCACTCGGTTTGCATGATACGCGGATCGTTGCGGGCCGCGCGACTGCCTGCCGGCGCCTTGTCAACGGCCTCGTATTTGGCGGTCAGCACACCGCGCGCGAGCGGACTGTAGGGCACCACACCGACGCCGTAATACGCGCAGGCCGGCAGGTGCTCGAGTTCGGGCGTGCGATTGACCAGGTTGTATTGCGGCTGGCTGGCTGCCGGCCGGTCGATCCCCATGTCATCACACAGGCGCGCCAATTCGGCGAGCCGCCAGGCGCGGAAATTCGAGACCCCAAAATAACGGATCTTGCCCTGGTGCACGAGGTCGGCCAGCGTGCGAACGGTCTCAGCCAGCGGCGTGCTGAAATCATCGCGATGCAGGTAATACAGATCGATGTAATCGGTGCCGAGCCGGCGCAAGCTCTGCTCGACAGCGTGCACGACATATTTGCGCGACAGGTCGGCGCCAGTGGGGATGGACGAGCCGGCCGAATAACCGACCTTGGTGGCAATCACCCAGCGGTCGCGCTCGCTCTTCACGGCGCGGCCGACGAACTCCTCGGAACGTCCCTGCGCGTAGGCATCCGAGGTGTCGATGAAGTTGACACCGGCATCGCGGGCACTGGCAATGATGCGCTGTGAAGTTGCTTCGTCGGTCTGGTCCCCAAACATCATGGCACCCAGGCACAAGGGCGAGACCTTGAGTCCTGAAGCACCAAGTCTGCGAAATGCCATCGGTTCAGCCATGGGTGTGCTCCTTTATCGAATATGAAAATCAGGCGATTGTCACCGCGCCCATGTCGATCCGGTAGACACGCGCCGCGGTCTGGTGGAACAAGTCGGCCTTCTGCTCGGCCGAACAGTCGCGCACGATGTGTTTCAGCGCGTTCCACAGCGGCACGAAACCACAGGATCGGCCATCCGGCGGGAAGTTGCTCTCCATCATGCAACGCTCGGCGCCAAAGGCCTCGATCGCGGTCTCGATGAAGGGGCGCCAGGCGGCGGCGAGTTCGAGGTAACCCATCGTGTCGGTGCGATTTTCGAAGCCGAAGCCCCAGAACGGCATGCCCAGACCACCGAGCTTGCAAGTCACGTTCGGACGCAGCGCCAGTTCACGCAGGTCGCGCGACCAGGCGACAAAAACTTCAGCCCGTTCGGCCTCGCTCATCTCCATGCCCATCGCCATACCGACATGGTTAAGCACGATGGGGAGGTCCGGAAAGGCGTCGGCCAGCGAGGTGATGGCGGGCAACTGATTATGGAACACTGCGGCGTCAAAGCTCAGGCCACGCTGGGCCAGCTGCCGCAAGGCGGGTCGAAAACCCGGGTGGGTCAGCACCCCACTGGGTGGCCGGTGTGTCATGAAACGGAAAGGTGTCTCGCTCGGGTGTTCGATGGTGACCTGACGCACCCCACGCAGCCGGTCCGGCGCGAGCTCGATGGCACGGTCCAGCAGCTCAGCCACGGCGTCACCGAAGCGCAGGTCGGCATACGCCACAATCGCCGCGCAGGCCCGGCAATTCCCGTAAGCGCCACTGGCCGCTACGGCGCCGACACCGTTGGCAAACTCGACCTCACCGAGAGGCCGCAGCAACTCCGGCCCATCGGTGCGCGCAAAGGCCAGGGTCTCGACATAGACCGAGGCCACGACCTTGTGCCCGGCTGACACGTCGGCCAGATAGTCATCGAGCAGGTAACGCAGCGCCGGCCGGTCGAACAGATGGTGGTGGGCATCGATGATCGGCAGGTCGGGCTCGAGGATGGGCTCGTCACGGCCCTCCAGGCGTTTGTGCGTCATGACTTGTCTTCCCCATTCAAAGGTATTCTTCGGCCAGTGCCACGTCGCGGATTTCATCGACCGTGCCACTGCGGCGCACCTCGCCACCACGGATGACGTAAGCCCGGTCAGCCAGCTTGAGCGCCGGGCGCGCCATCTGCTCGGTCATCAGAATTGTGGTGCCACGACGCTGCAGTTCGCGAATGGCTTCACTGATGCGCCCGATCCACACCGGGGCAAGGCCGAGGAAGGGTTCATCGAGCAACAACAATTTGGGCATGGTGCTGACCGCCCGGGCAATCGCCACAATCTGCTGTTCACCACCACTCATTTGGTTGGCGGGTTGATTGGCCCGCTCGGCCAGCAAGGGAAACGTTTTCTGGATCCACGCCAGGTTTTCCAGCGCCTGCGCCATCGGCAGGCCCTGGGTGCTGGACAGGATGTTTTCCGTCACGGTGAGTTGCTTGAAGACGCGCCGACCCTCAGGCGAGTACCCGATGCCCAGGTTATGGCGGGCCGGGCAGGACACGCCTGAGAGGTCCTTGCCTTCCAGGAATATCTTTCCCGAGAGCGCCGGCACCAGGCCGATCACGGCATTGATCAGGCTGGACTTGCCGGCCCCATTGGAGCCAATGAGCAGCACGGTCTCGCCCTTCTTCACGTCGATCGAGATGTCCTGCACCGCCACGATGCCGCCATAACGCACATTGAGTTTTTCTATTTTCAGCATGCTTATTCCTCGCTTGTGCCCAGATAGGCATCAATCACGTCCTGCCTGGACAGCACTTCGGCGGGTGGCCCTTCGGCCAGCAGGCGCCCGGCTTCGAGCACCAGCGCGTGTGGGCAAATGCGGCGCACCAGCTCCATGTCGTGTTCCACGATCAACACGCCGCAGCCCAGGGTCTTGCGTGCATGATCGACGAATTGGTCCACCTGGGTGCGCTCCCGGCGCTCCAGCCCGGCGGCAGGCTCGTCAAGCAAAAGGAATTTGGGCCGGGCAGCCAGCGCCATCACCAGACCCAGCATCTTCTGCAGGCCATAAGGCAATTTTTCGCTGGGCTCTTCCATGTGCTGCGACAGTCCGAACTCTTCGAGCAGCCCGTCGATACCGAGGTCCGGGCCGTTGTCAACACCGCCAAAGCGCTGGGCGCGAAACAGGTTCTCTTCGACCGTGACACTGCGGAAGGTGTTGGTCTGCTGGAAGCTGCGCGCCACACCGAGCTTGCTGACGGCGTGAAACGGCTGCCCGGTGATGTCTTTGTCGCCGAGCAAAATCCGGCCCGCGGACGGCGGCAACATGCCGCAAATCACGTTGATCAGCGTGGTCTTGCCGGCGCCGTTGGGGCCGATCACACCGACCACTTCGCCCTGCGGCACTTCAAAGGAAATGTCCTGAAAGACCTTCAGGCCGCCGAACTGCTTGCTCGCACCCTCGACCTTCAAGGTAAGCATGGCACCGGATGACTTGATGTTGTGGTTGCTCATGTCAGTTGCCCTCCGCCACGGCTGGCTGCACTGCGGTTTTCAAGCGCTGCTTGCGCACATCGAGGCGCCGCACAATGGTTCCCACCAGGCCACCCGGGGCGGCCATCATGACCACCAGCAACAAGGCCCCAAACATGCC
>JBEGLK010000110.1:0-8845 GCA_041183605.1 Pseudomonadota bacterium | reverse complement strand
AAGTTGGTCAGCGGCACCTCGGCTGTGGGAATCAGGTACAGCGCGGTGTTGTCAGGCTGCTCCTCACCTTCCTGGCCGCCCTTTTTTGCGGCAAACAGGTCACCCTCGAACTTGGGCAGCTGGCCGGTGCCACGCAGGGTGTCGCCGTTGACGATGTAGGGCGTGTAACACTCGGTGTAGCCGTGTTCCTGTGTCTGCACATCGAGCATGAACTGCGCCAGGGCACGGTGCAGGCGGGCCACCGGGCCTTTCATCACGGTGAACCGGGCGCCAGTGAGCTTGACGCCCATCTCGAAGTCCAGGCCCAGCGGTATGCCGATGTCCACATGGTCCCTGATCTCAAAGTCCATCGTACGCGGTGTGCCCCAGCTGCGCACCACCACGTTGCCATGTTCATCGGAGCCCACTGGCACACTTTCGTGCGGCAGATTGGGCACAGCCAGCAGCAGGGATTGCATCTCAAGCTGAATCTGGTCGAGCCGCTTGCTTGAGGCCTCCAGTTCGTCCTTGATGCTTGCCACTTGTGCCATCACGGCGTCCACCTCGGCCTGACCCGCCGGGCCCTTGGCCTTGAGCTGCCCGATCTGTTTGCTCGACGCGTTGCGTTGCGCTTGCAGGGCTTCGGTACGGATCTGGATGCTCTTGCGCTCTGATTCCAGCGTGGTGAATGCGTTGACGTCCAGAAAAGCTTGCGGACTCTTGCGGGTTTCCAGTCGGGCCACCACTTGGGCCAGGTCTTTGCGCAGCAGGGAAATATCTAACATGATCGTGAAATTAAGTTGTGTGGGATCTCGCCATCGCGTTCGCAATGATGGTATTTTTATGTTTAGTCGGCTTCATTCTGGCCCAGGCGCAAGCCCTTGGGTAAGGGAAACTTGACACTTTCGGGGTCGCCGGGCATACGCTGCACCGACACCGCGCCCAGCGCCTTCAGCCGCACCAACACTTCGGTGACCAGGATTTCAGGTGCAGAAGCGCCGGCGGTCAGGCCGACCCGGGTGCAGCCATCAAACCACTGCGGCTGCAATTCGTCGGCGCTGTCGACCATGTAGCCGGGTGTGCCCAGTTTGCGCGCCAGTTCGGCCAGCCGGTTGCTGTTGGAGCTGGTGGGGCTGCCCACCACGACCACCACATCCACCTGTGAACTCATGAGCTTGACGGCATCCTGGCGGTTTTGTGTGGCGTAACAAATGTCCTGCTGCTTGGGCTCGCGCACATTCGGGAAACGCGACTTGATGGCCGCAGCGATAGCTGACGCGTCATCCACGCTGAGGGTGGTCTGCGTGACCATGGCCAGCTTTTCGGACTGCACCGGCTGGATGCCTGCGACATCGGCCACATCCTCGACCAGATGAATGCCACCGTCGAGCTGTCCCATGGTGCCCTCCACCTCGGGATGGCCCTTGTGGCCGATCATGACGAACTCGTAACCCTCTTTGGCCAGCTTGGCCACCTCCACGTGCACCTTGGTCACCAACGGACAGGTGGCGTCAAAAATGCGAAACCCGCGCGCCGCGGCTTCAAGTTGCACCGCCCGGCTCACGCCATGGGCAGAAAAAACCAGCGTGGCGCCTGCCGGCACTTCGTCCAGATCTTCAATAAAGATCGCGCCCTTGGCCTTCAGGTCATTCACCACATAGGTGTTGTGCACAATTTCATGGCGCACATAGATGGGTGCGCCAAACTTGGCCAGGGCACGCTCCACAATTTCAATGGCACGGTCCACGCCGGCACAAAAGCCGCGCGGCTCCGCCAACAACACCTCTGCGCCGGCTTTCATGTTCATAACACCCCGATCACCTGAACTTCGAACGTCACCGGCTGGCCCGCCAGCGGATGATTGAAGTCAAACAACACTGCCTCACCGCGGCTGTCATTACGGAAATCCACGATCACACCGGCAAATTCACCTTGGCCATCGGGCGTCGGGAACTTGATGACATCGCCTACCGCATAGGTTTCGTCAGCGCCACCCAGGGCGATGAGTTCCTTGCGCGCCAGCCATTGCAACATGTCGGCGCTGCGCGGTCCAAAGGCTTCGCCCGCGGGCAACTCGATGGTGGTCCGGGTGCCCTCGGCGATCCCGATCAGGCGTGCCTCGACCGCCGGCGCCAGTTCGCCCGTGCCCAGCGTGAGTGTGGCTGGGGCCGCGGCAAAAGTGTTCACCACGTCGCCAGCCGGACCACTCAGGCGATAGTGCAGGGTCAGGAAAGAGCCGGGTTGAACGGTAGGACAAGGGGTCGTCATGGAGTTCCTGTAAATTCTGAAATAACCCCGCGGTCAAAACCTGTGGGGTGCTGGCATAAACTGTCAGCCATTGTAAAAGCCCGCACCATGCCCCTCAAAGACCTGCCCCCCGATGCCCGCCCGCGTGAAAAAATGCTGGCCCGCGGCCCCGGCGCCTTGAGCGACGTGGAGTTGCTGGCACTGCTGCTGCGTACCGGCATCAAGGGCAAAGGTGTGTTTCAACTGGCGCGTGAACTGCTCGACATCAAGCCTGGCGCCGATGGCCAGAATGGCTTCGATGGCATCGCCGGTCTGCTCAATGCCACGGCAGAAGACCTCAAGCGGGTCAAGGGCCTGGGTCCGGCCAAGCGTTCCGAACTGCTGGCGGTGCTGGAACTGGCGCGCCGCGCCCTGGCGCAACGCCTGCAGGAACGCACCGTTTTTGCCACGCCAGACGCCGTCAAGAGTTACTTGCAACTGCACTTGGCGGCTCGCCCCTACGAGGTGTTTGCGGTGCTGTTCCTGGACGTGCAGAACCGGCTGCTGGCGATGGAAGAGTTGTTTCGCGGCACCCTGAGCCAGACCAGCGTCTACCCGCGCGAGGTGGTGAAGCGCGCGTTGCACCACCAGGCCGCCGCCGTGGTGCTGTCACACAACCACCCGAGCGGCTCGGTGCAACCCTCGCGAGCCGATGAAATGCTCACCCAGACCCTCAAAACCACGTTGGCGCTGATTGACGTGCGCGTGCTGGATCACGTCATCGTGGCGCCCGGCGAGGCATTGTCGATGGCCGAACGGGGGCTGCTGTGAATCAGGTCAGGGTCAAGGCAATGGGCGACCTGAAGGTGGTCAAGCGTGCCATTGCCGAGCAAGCCCAACAACGCGTGTTGCAGGCCAGCCAGGAGGCCAAGGCCGCGCAACAGGCCGCCAGTGACAAGGACCTGTTCATCCGTGCGGCGGGTGCCGTCAAACCTCTGCCCGACAAACGCAAGGTGCACCACAAGCCGGAGCCCAAGATGCCGCTCGCCATGCAGTACCAGCGCGACGAAAAGGCAGTTTTGAAAGAAGCCATCAGCGACGAATTTGATGTGTCGACCCTGCTGGAAACCGACGAACACCTGAGTTTTCGGCGTCCCGGCATCGGTGTCGATGTGACGCGCAAACTGCGCCGTGGCGACTGGAGCATCCAGCGCCAGCTCGACCTGCACGGCCTGCGCCGCGACGACGCCCGCGAAGCCCTTGGCCTCTTCATCCGTGAGGCGCACAAGCAAGGCATCCGCTGTGTGCGCGTAGTGCATGGCAAGGGCTTGGGCTCACCCGGCAAGGCGCCCGTGCTGAAAAGCCGGGTGCACAGCTGGCTGGTCCAGAAAAACGAGGTGCTGGCCTTTGTCCAGGCCAAACCCGCAGACGGCGGTGCCGGCGCACTCGTGGTGCTGCTGATGGCGTCCCGGGACTGAACCCGACGCCCTTGCAGGTGCGCCGCGTCTTCAGGCTGCCGGCAGCTCCTTGCCAAGCAACATGTCGGCGCATTTCTCGCCAATCATCAGTGCCGATGCAAAGGTGTTGCCCGAGGGCATGGTCGGCATGATGGAGCAGTCGGCCACAAAGAGATGCGTCATGCCGTGCACCTTGAGCCGCGCGTCCACCACCGCCATGGCGTCGGTCGCCGGCCCCATCTTGGCGGTGCCGATCAGGTGGTAACCGCTGTTGGCACTGCGGCGGGCGAAATCGAGCCACTCGTCATCGCTGTTGACCTGCGCGCCCGGCAAGGTCTCGGTATCCAGAATGCGCGCCATGGGTTGGGAGGTGAGCAGCGCCCGCGCCCATTTCAATGCCTTGACGACCACTTGCCGGTCACGCTCGTCGTCGAGGTAATTGGGCTGCAGGATCGGCGCATCACGGTCGTCGGCCGAACGGATACGCACCGAGCCGCGGCTCTCGGGTCGCAACTGCTTGGTGCCCAGCGTCATGCCGGGGTAGGCGTCGAGCTTGCCGATCAAGCCGGCCTGGAAGCTCGCCGGCGAAAACGATGTGGCGAAATCAGGGATGGTCAGCGACGGCTCCGACTTCCAGTAGGCATAGGCCTGCATCGACGGCACAGCCAGCACACTGGTTCGGTTCATGACCCAGGCGGCCAGCTCCAGGCCCAGCCGCAGGCCACGCACCCGGTTGTTGATGGAATCGACCCCGTCCCTGGCTTTTGCCACCAGACGCGGTGACAGGTGATCGCGGAAGTTTTCGCCGACGCCCGGCAGCTCGTGTTGCACTTCGATGCCATGCTGGCGTAGCAGCCCGGCCGGGCCGATGCCAGAGAGCTGCAGCAGTTTGGCGGTGTTGGCAGTGCCGGCGGAGATCACCACCGCCTCGTTGGCGAAGACTTCGCCAAACGTGTCGCTGGTGCCACGCCGGTAACGCACACCCACGGCCTTCTTGCCCTCGAGCAGAATGCGTACTACCGGCGAATCGGTGCGTACATCGATACCGAACTGCTGGCGCGCGGGATGCAGGTAGGCGCGCGCCGCACTCCAGCGCTGGCCGCCATGAATAAAGGTCTGGTAGTAACCTGTGCCGAGCTGGGTTGCGCCGTTGTAATCCTTGTTGCGAGAAATGCCAAGCGACACCGCACCCTCGATGAAGGCGTCACAGGCATCGTTCTTCCAGCGGCATTCCTCCACCGGCAGGCGCCCGGTGCGGCCACGGTAGGTATCGTCGCCCACCCCGATAGCCCGCTCGGTGCGCTTGAAATAAGGCAACACGTCGCGATAGCGCCAGCCCGGGTTGCCGAGCTCGGCCCAGCTGTCGAAGCCCTCGGCCTGACCCCGGTTGTAGATCAGGCCGTTGACCGCACTGGAACCTCCCAGGGTGCGGCCCTGCGCCGCATGGATCTTGCGACCGTGGACCGCATCGGACGGCTCATGGCGATACTGGAAAGTCACCGACTCGTCGAAAAACATCTTGGTGAAGCCCCCCGGCAGTCGCGAGAAAAAATTGCCGCCTTCCCCGCCAGCCTCCAGCACACAAACACTCTTGCCAGCCTCGCCGAGCCGGTAGGCCAACACCGAGGCCGCCGAGCCGCCACCTATGATCACGAAATCAAAACGTTCCACTATTGCTCCTTAGCACTTGGTATCAAGACCTTCCGAGAAGAGTCGCAGTCTACCGAGCAGCCTTGGGAGGTGTCGTCCTTATATTCGGGACTCGAAGTCCCGAATTCCTGAACTGAGGCCTTGCATCGAACATAGAATGGATTCGTGCACCTCATGTTGCAAACCATTTCACATCACTGTTAAAGGAGGAAAGATGACTATTCTTGTAGCCTACGCGCCCCGCCCCGAGGGCAATGCGGCCCTTCAAAAAGGGATCGAACTTGCCAAACAACAGCAGGTCAAATTGCTTGTGGTCAATGCCAGCCCCGGCGGCAATGAGGAAGATGCGGCAATGGCCGACGCGACGGACATCGAGCGCATCGAAGACCTGTTGGCCAAAAGCGGCGTGGATGCCGAGGTCAAACAATTTGTGCGCGGCAACGATGCGGTCACGGAAATTGAAGCGCTGGTCAGCAGCCGCAATATTGACCTGGTGATCATTGGCCTGCGCAAGCGCACGGCGGTCGGCAAACTCCTGCTGGGCAGCGTGGCCCATGACATCCTGATGAGTGTGCCCTGCCCTGTGCTGGCGGTGAAGGCCAGTTGATCCAGTCAGTCAAGCACTTGGCTCGGCTTTGAAAAACCCCGGCGGGTCCTGAACCCGGCGGGGTTTTTGTTTTGAACCATCCACCAGCCATTTTTCAGACACACAGGCCAAGCATTGCACAAGTATGATTACATAATGTATGATGCATTATCATTGGAAGCTGCTGTGCAAAAGCCAGCCTTGCCCCGCCTGCTGTTCAACCTGAAAGAACCCCGACATGCTGCTCAAACGCGTTGGCTCACAAGCCTCTTCCATCGGCCCCGAAAACTGCTTTACCGGCCGCGTCATCCGTGACCCGCTGTGCACGGCGCCAGCGCCCTCGCGCATGATCTGCGGCAGCGTGATCCGCTGGGCCAGATTTTGATTGTCACTTCAGGCTGTGGCTGGACCCAGTGTGAAGGGGAACCGATTGTGGAGATCAGGGCCGGCGACGTGATCTGGTGTCCGCCCGGCCACAAACACTGGCACGGCGCCACATCGACCACCGCCATGAGCCACATTGCGATCGTGGAAGCGCTCGACGGCGTGGGTGTGGTGTGGATGGAAAAAGTGACCGACGAACAGTACCTTGCCGGACCGCCCGCCACGGCATAAGCGTCGTTGGTCTGCCGAGCCCACTTATCTTGCATTTATCAGCCTCAGTTACTCACCATGACCACTGAAGACCTCACCCAATGGATAGGCCGCACTGAAACCCTGGAAGACCAGGTGACCCTGGTGCCTTTGAAAGCCCTGTCTGCCACGCTCGACCGCAACGATCCGCCGGTGCAAGCGGGCGATGCCGTGCCACCCTGCTGGCAATGGCTGTATTTCCTGCCGGTTTATCCGATGTCGGGCATCGGCGTCGATGGCCATCCCAAACGCGGCGGTTTCTTGCCACCGGTGCCACTGCCACGTCGCATGTGGGCCGGCAGCCGCATGAGCTTTCACCACCCGCTGCAGGTGGGAAGTGCCATCACGCGCACCAGCCGCATTGCCAACGTGACCACCAAACAGGGACGCAGCGGTACGCTGGTTTTTGTGCAGGTGCACCACGAGATCGCCGATGCCCGCGGTGTGGCCATCAGCGAGGAGCAGGACATCGTCTACCGTGACATGCCGCAGCCCGGTGACGCACCCAAACCCACGGCGGCGCGCACCGATGAAGAGTTCAGCCGCCGTATCACCCCCGACCCGGTGCTGCTGTTCCGTTATTCGGCCCTCACTTTCAACGGTCACCGCATCCACTACGACCGCCCCTACGCGATGTCTGAGGAAAGTTACCCCGGCCTGGTGGTGCATGGCCCGCTGATCGCCACGCTGCTGATCGATTTGTTGCGCCGCGCCCATCCCGATCGTGTCGTCAAGACCTATGAGTTCAAGGCCGTCAGCCCGCTGATCGACACCGCGCCTTTTGAAGTCTGCGGCCGCCTCGACGGCGACGTGGCCACCTTGTGGGCCCGAGGCGCCGAAGGCCAGCTGGCCATGCAGGCCAGCGCCACCCTGTCACCCGCCTGAGGCTCCCTTCGACCCAAGGTCCAGGCATGCGGCCCCTGAACGGCATCACCGTCGTCACGCTGGAACATGCGATTGCCGCGCCCTTCTGCACCCGGCAACTGGCGGATCTGGGCGCGCGCGTCATCAAGGTGGAGCGCCCCAGCAGTGGCGACTTTGCGCGCGCCTACGACACACGTGTGCGCGGCCTGTCATCGCACTTTGTCTGGACCAACCGCTCCAAGGAAAGCCTGACGCTGGACCTCAAGCACGAGGCCGCGCAACCCGTGCTCAAACAATTGATTGCCAAGGCGGACGTGCTGGTGCAAAACCTGGCCCCGGGCGCCGCCGCGCGGCTTGGCCTGTCGTTTGAAGCGCTGCAGGCGCAACATCCGCGCCTGATCGTCTGCGACATTTCAGGTTATGGCGATGACACCCACCGCCCCGGACCGTACCGCGACAAAAAGGCCTACGACCTGCTGATCCAGAGCGAGTCCGGTTTTTTGTCGGTGACCGGCACAGCCCAGGAACCCGCCAAGGCAGGCTGTTCGGTGGCCGATATTTCCGCCGGCATGCACGCCTACTCCAGCATCCTGGCCGCGCTATTGCAACGCGGCCAGACCGGCAAGGGTTGCCGCATCGACATCTCGATGCTGGAGAGCATGACCGAGTGGATGGGTTTTCCGATGTACTACACCTATGAAGGTGCGTCACCGCCACCGCGCAGCGGCGCCGCTCACGCCACCATTTATCCTTATGGCCCGTTCCCGGCCGGAGATGGCAAGACCGTCATGCTCGGCCTGCAGAATGAACGCGAATGGGCGGCTTTTTGCGACAAGGTGCTGCACCAACCCGCGCTGGCCAGTGATGCGCGTTTCGACACCAATGCCAAACGGACACAAGCACGTGCGGCCTTGCACGAGATCATCGTCGGCACTTTCGCGGCCTTGAGCGCCGAGCAGGTGATCACGCGACTGGATCAGGCCCAGATTGCCAATGCCCATGTCAATGACATGCAGGCGCTCTGGCAACATCCACAACTGCAGGCCCGCCAGCGCTGGACCCAGGTCGATACACCGGCCGGTGCGGTGCCGGCCCTGCTGCCCCCCGGTGCCTCGCCGGACGACGAGGAGCCCGCGCGCATGGACCCGATACCGGCCCTGGGCCAACACACCGATGCCATCCTGACCGAGTTGGGATGGCGTGGTACCGACATCGCACGCCTGCGTGAAGCAGGCGTCATTTGAACCCACAATAATCCCTATGCAAAACCCCATGACCCCGCGTGTTGCGCAAGCCCGCACTTTCCTGTTTGTTCCTGGCAACCGCCCCGAGCGCTTCGAAAAAGCGGCGCGCAGCGGTGCCGATGTGATTGTTCTTGACCTTGAAGACAGCGTGCCCGCCGCCGAGAAGACAGCAGCCCGGGCTGCCATCGCCGCGGCCTGGCCAACAC
>JBEGLK010000109.1:0-10978 GCA_041183605.1 Pseudomonadota bacterium | reverse complement strand
TCGCGCGGGTGGGTCACAAGCCTGACTTTGGACAGGGTTTACAGCAGGTGGGCGACGCCAGCCTGTTCGTCTTGCAGCTCTTTGAGCGTCTTGTTGATGCATTCCTGGCTGAAAGCATCAATCGGCAAGCCTTCGACCAGCTTGTATTCGCCGCCGGCACAGGTGACCGGGAAGCCGAACATGGTGTCCTTGGGGATGCCGTATTCGCCATTGGATGGAATACCCATGGTGACCCACTTGCCGTTGGTGCCCAGTGCCCAGTCGCGCATGTGGTCAATGGCAGCGTTGGCAGCCGAAGCAGCCGACGAAACACCGCGCGCTGCAATGATGGCTGCACCACGCTTGCCGACGGTGGGCAGGAAAGTGTTGGCATTCCAGTCATGGTCGTTGATCATGTCCTTGACGCTTTCGCCGTTGATGGTGGCAAAACGGTAATCTGCGTACATGGTGGGCGAGTGGTTGCCCCAGACGGCCATTTTTTCGATGTCAGCCACAGCCTTGCCGGTCTTGGAGGCCAGTTGGCTCAAGGCGCGGTTGTGGTCCAGGCGCAGCATGGCGGTGAAGTTCTTGCGCGGCAGGTCGGGCGCGCTCTTCATGGCAATGTAGGCGTTGGTATTGGCGGGGTTGCCGACCACCAGGACGCGCACATTGCGGCTGGCCACTGCGTTCAGGGCTTTGCCCTGGGCGGTGAAAATTTCGGCGTTCACGGCGAGCAATTCAGCGCGTTCCATGCCGGGGCCACGGGGGCGCGAGCCAATCAGCAGCGCGTAGTCAACGTCCTTGAATGCTGTCATGGGGTCGCTGTGCGCTTCCATGCCGACGAGCAGCGGAAAGGCGCAGTCCTGCAATTCCATCATCACGCCCTGCAGTGCCTGCTGCGCTTTTTCGACAGGCACTTCCAGCAGGCTCAAGACAACAGGCTGATCCTTGCCCAGCATTTCGCCTGAGGCGATACGAAACAGGATGGCGTAACCAATTTGACCTGCGGCACCGGTCACTGCGACACGGACGGGCTTTTTGCTCATGGTGAAATCTCCAAAAGGATTAAGAAATAATTCAGCGGGCGCAGGGCAAGCAGCACATTGCCAGCCCTTCAGCGCGTCAAGTGTACTCTGGAAAACCCTGAATCGTCAAATTGTCTTATGTCTTATATAAGATATGATTCGACAAAAATGGCCATGCCGTAAACGAGACAATTCCACCATGCAAACCTTTCCAGATCCTGTCACCGAGCCTGTTCTGACAACGCCAGAGATCGCCATTTCGCAGGCATCTTCGGCGACGCCGGCATTCAGTCCGCTGTACCAGCAAATCAAGGGCCTGATCCTCAACAGTTTGCGTGTGGGGGAATGGAAGCCTGGTGAAATGATTCCGAGTGAAATGGATCTGGCCGGGCGGTTTCATGTGAGCCAGGGCACGGTGCGCAAGGCCATCGACGAGTTGGCGTCCGAGAATCTGCTTTTGCGACGTCAAGGCAAGGGTACTTTTGTTGCCACCCACGCCGAGCAGCAAGTGCAATTCAGGTTTCTCAAGCTGGTGCCTGACAGCGGCACCCGGGGCAGTGAGGGGCCGGCGCAGCGCCACATCATTGAGTGCAAGCGCAGTCGTGCCACTGCCGATGTGGCGCGGGCGCTGGCCTTGCGCAACGGTGACACGGTGCTGCAGGCGCGGCGCGTGCTCAGTTTTGGTGGCGTGCCCATCATTTTGGAGGACATCTGGTTGCCTGCCGCGCCATTCAAGGGCCTGACAGCCGAGCAACTGGCCAATTACCAGGGTCCCATGTATGCCCTGTTCGAGACCGAGTTCAACGTCCGCATGGTGCGCGCCGAAGAAAAAATAAGGGCTATTCCGGCTGCAGAGTTGCACGTACAACACCTGAACGTGCCTTTGGGGACACCTTTGTTGAGTGTGGAGCGAGTGGCCTACACTTATCGCGATGAACCCATGGAACTGCGCCGTGGGTATTACCGGACGGACACCCACCACTACCACAATACTTTGGGTTGAGCTGCCTTTTTTGACATATGTCAGCTTGAAGTCCGTTTGAGGTGTCATCATCGCAAAGGAAATGAAAATTTTTAATGACATAACTACTGTGCCGGTGGAATGATGGCTCTGCTGCGTATTGCATTGCAATAGAATTTATGAGTTCATTTTCTAGCGGTTTCCAAGTCGTTACACCAACCAAGAAAGCATCGTATGTCTGAAATAGCGGCAAGCAAAGCAAAAAAACGTCCGGAGTTCTACAACATTGATGGCAAATCACTGATCAGCTACCGCTGGCCATTGGCATCCATTGCCTCGGGCATGCACCGAGTCAGTGGTGCCATCATGTTCTTCCTGATGCCTTTCATCATCTGGATGTTCGACAACTCCATCTCTTCGGAAATTTCCTTCCTGAAATTCAAGGCCGCCTTCAACGTTGGCATGTTGGGCCTCCCAGGTTTCATCTGGAAGCTGGTGGCCCTGGCTTTGATCTGGGCCAGCTTGCACCATTTCATCGCAGGCATGCGCCACCTCTGGATGGACACGCACCACGAACAGGTGACCAAGGATTTTGGTCGTCGTACCGCTGTCGCCGTGTTGTTGGCAACGCTGACGCTGACGCTGGTGCTGGGTGCCAAGCTTTTCGGTCTCTACTAAATTCAGGAGTCATTCATGTCTGTCAATTTTGGATCTCATCGCCTGGTTGTTGGCGCGCATTACGGAATGCGTGACTGGTTGGCGCAGCGTGTGACCGCCGTCATCATGGCCTTGTTCACCGTGCTGGTGCTGGCGCAGCTCATTTTCAGCAAGGGCCCGATCGGCTACGAGTTGTGGGCAGGTATTTTTTCTCCGCAATGGATGAAGTCGCTGACTTTTCTGGTGATTTTGTCCATGCTCTACCACGTCTGGGTTGGCATGCGTAACATTTTTCAGGATTACGTCAAGCCCTACGGTGTGCGTTTCGTGCTGCACGTGTTCGCCCTTGCCTGGCTGATCGCCTGCACCGGTGGCGCCATCGAAGCACTGTGGCGTCTGTAAACCTTTCTTCTTAAAAGAGAAAGTCTTTCACACCCTGCCATTCGCCAGGCTGTGCTGTACCAATCATCAAGACAAAACAATTATCATGACTGCAACCTCCAAACTTCAAACGCGTAAATTTGACGTCGTCATCGTCGGTGCTGGTGGCGCTGGCATGAGTGCTTCGCTGCAACTCGCCAATGCCGGCCTGAATGTGGCAGTACTCTCCAAGGTGTTCCCGACACGCTCACACACCGTTGCGGCCCAAGGGGGCATTGGCGCCAGTCTGGGCAACATGGCCGAGGACAACTGGCACTACCATTTTTACGACACCATCAAGGGGTCTGACTGGTTGGGTGACCAGGATGCGATCGAGTTCATGTGCCGTGAAGCGTCCAAGGTGGTTTATGAACTGGAACACTTTGGCATGCCGTTTGACCGCAATCCTGACGGCACCATTTACCAGCGCCCGTTTGGCGGCCACTCCAGCAACTACGGCGAAAAGCCGGTGCAGCGCGCCTGCGCGGCAGCTGACCGTACCGGTCACGCCATGTTGCACACCCTGTATCAGCAAAACGTCAAGGCCCGCACCAACTTCTTTGTCGAGTGGATGGCACTGGATTTGATCCGCGATTCTGAGGGCGACGTTGTGGGTGTCACAGCGCTGGAAATGGAAACCGGTGAAATCCACGTGTTGCGGGCAAAAAGCGTGATGCTGGCGACTGGTGGTGCAGGGCGTATTTTTGCGGCGTCGACCAACGCCTATATCAATACCGGTGACGGCTTGGGCATGGCAGCACGTGCCGGCATCCCTTTGCAGGACATGGAGTTCTGGCAATTCCACCCCACGGGTGTGGCTGGTGCCGGCGTTTTGCTCACCGAAGGCTGTCGCGGCGAAGGCGCTATTTTGCGCAACAGCAATGGCGAGCGCTTCATGGAACGTTACGCCCCAACCATGAAAGATCTGGCGCCGCGTGACTTCGTGTCGCGCTGCATGGACCAGGAAATCAAGGAAGGCCGTGGTTGCGGCCCCAACAAGAACTACATCAACCTCGACATGACGCACCTGGGTGCTGACACCATTGCCCTGCGCTTGCCGAGTGTGCAGGAAATCGGTCACAACTTTGCCAATGTGGACATCACCAAAGAGCCTATTCCCGTGGTGCCCACCATCCACTACCAGATGGGTGGTATCCCGACCAACATCCATGGTCAGGTGGTCGCGCCGAGCAACGGCAATCCGAGCGCTATCGTCAAGGGTCTGTATGCCGTGGGTGAATGTGCCTGCGTCAGCGTGCACGGCGCCAACCGTCTGGGCACCAACTCCCTGCTCGACATCGTGGTGTTTGGCCGGGCCGCAGGCAAACACATTGTCGAATTCAACAAGGAAAACGAAGTTCACAAATCCTTGCCCGAAAACGGTGCCGACATTTCGCTGGAACGACTGAACCGGCTCAACACCGCCACCACCGGCGAATACGCGCAGGTGGTCGCTGGCGACATGCGCGACATCATGCAACAGCATGCCAGCGTGTTCCGCACCCAGGCCAGCATGGACGAAGGTGTGGCCAAGATTGCCAAGTTGCGTCAACGTGTGACCGACATCAAATTGACCGACAAGTCGCAAATTTTCAACACCGAGCGCATTGAAGCACTTGAGGTTGAAAACATGATCGAGGTCGCGCAGTCGACCATGGTTTCGGCAGCTGCCCGCCACGAATGCCGTGGTGCGCACAGCGTGGCTGACTATGACCGTCCTGCCGATGATGCCAACTGCCCGCTGGGTCGTGACGATGTGAATTGGCTCAAACACACCATGTGGGACAGCGCCAGCAACAGCCTGAGCTACAAGCCGGTGAACCTCAAGCCGCTGACGGTCGATTCCATTCCACCCAAAATTCGCACCTTCTGAAACCAGGCCCTGCTGACTTTGACCCTTATTGATATCTTGTTGGGCAGCCCCGTAAAGACCGCCTGCATTTAAGAAAGCAAATCATGGCAAAACGTACTATCCAAATTTACCGTTACAACCCTGACACCGATGCCAAGCCCTACATGCAGACCATCGAGGTTGAACTCGATGGCAGCGAACGCATGTTGCTCGATGTTTTGGTCAAGCTCAAGGCGATTGACCCGACACTGTCCTACCGTCGTTCCTGCCGCGAGGGCATTTGTGGCTCGGACGCCATGAACATCAACGGCAAAAACGGTCTGGCCTGCCTGGTCAACATGCGCACACTGCCTGACACCATTGTGCTCAAGCCGCTGCCCGGCTTGCCCGTGGTGCGCGACCTGATTGTCGATATGACGCTGTTTTTCAAGCAGTACCACTCGATCAAGCCTTACCTCGTCAACGACAGCCGCCCGCCAGAAAAAGAGCGTCTGCAAAGCCCGGAAGAGCGTGAAGAGCTCAATGGCCTGTATGAGTGCATTTTGTGCGCGAGCTGCTCCACGAGCTGTCCGGTGTTCTGGTGGAATCCGGACAAATTCGTCGGCCCGGCCGGTTTGTTGCAAGCTTACCGGTTCATCGCCGACAGCCGCGACCAGGCCACCAGCGAGCGTCTGGACAACCTGGAAGATCCATACCGCCTGTTCCGTTGCACCACCATCATGAATTGTGTTGATGTGTGTCCGAAGGGCTTGAACCCGACCAAGGCGATTGGCAAAATCAAGGAATTGATGGTGCGTCGGGCCATCTGAGTTCCCTGATGAATACCAATGGCATGGAATTTGCTGACACATTGATTGATGAGCGCGTACTGAGCAAGCTCAAGTGGCGTTGCCGCAGGGGTTTGCTCGAAAATGATATTTTTATCGAGCGCTTTTTCAAGCGGTATGAGTCCACGCTCACGGTCAGGCAGGTTCAGGGTCTGAACCTCCTGATGGATTTGACGGATGCAGATCTGCTGGATTTGCACCTTGGGCGTAAAACACTGGCGCAATTGGATGAAAATCTGGTTCAGCCGGAAGTTTGTGAAGTTTTAAATATGTTGAAAAAACCACCAGAAAGGTCCCTATGAAGCTAGCCGAAAATAAAGCCACCCTGTCGTTCAGCAACGGCAGCCCCAGCATTGATTTGCCTGTTTACCAGGGTTCGGTTGGCCCGGATGTGATCGATATTCGCAAGCTCTATGGTCAATCTGGCATGTTCACCTATGACCCGGGTTTTTTGTCCACAGCGTCTTGCCAGTCAGGCATCACTTACATCGACGGCGACAAGGGTGAGTTGCTGTACCGCGGTTACCCGATTGAACAACTGGCAACCCAGTGTGATTACCTGGAATTGCCCAACCTGCAGGAGCGCCAGGACTTCCACAAGCTCGTCATCAACCACACCATGGTCAACGAGCAGATGCAGTTTTTCCTGCGTGGTTTCCGCCGTGACGCTCACCCCATGGCCGTGCTGACGGGCTTGGTGGGTGCGTTGTCTGCCTTCTACCATGACAGCACCGACATCAACAATCCGGAGCACCGCGACATCGCCGCCATCCGCCTGATCGCCAAGATGCCCACGCTGGTGGCCATGGCCTACAAGTACGGCATTGGCCAGCCTTACATGTACCCGCAAAACGACCTGAGCTACGCTGGCAACTTCCTGCGCATGATGTTTGGCACGCCTTGTGAAGAGTATGTGGTCAATCCGGTGTTGGAACGCGCCCTGGACCGTATCTTCATCCTGCACGCCGACCACGAGCAGAATGCCTCCACCTCCACCGTGCGTTTGTGCGGTTCTTCGGGTACCAACCCGTTTGCTGCCATTGCAGCGGGCGTGGCCTGCCTGTGGGGTCCGGCACACGGTGGCGCCAATGAGGCCTGCCTCAACATGCTGGAGGACATTCAGCGCCAGGGTGGTGTTGCCAAGGTCGGTCAATTCATGGAGCAGGTCAAGGACAAGAATTCCTCGGTCAAGCTCATGGGCTTTGGCCACCGCGTGTACAAAAACTACGACCCGCGCGCCAAGCTCATGCAGGAAACCTGCAACGAAGTGCTGGCCGAGTTGGGTCTGGAAAACGACCCCTTGTTCAAACTCGCCAAGGAAGTCGAAAAAATCGCTCTGGAAGACGATTATTTTGTCTCCCGCAAGCTCTACCCGAACGTCGACTTCTACTCTGGCATCGTCCAGCGTGCCATTGGTATTCCGGTCAACCTGTTCACCGGTGTGTTTGCGCTGGCACGCACCGTGGGCTGGATTGCGCAGCTCAACGAAATGATTGGCGACCCCGAGTACAAAATTGGCCGTCCGCGCCAGCTGTTCACCGGATCGGTCACACGCAAGGTGATGCCGTTGGCACAGCGCTAAAACGCATTGGGTCTCAAGAACCCGCCGGCTGGCGACAGCGGCGGGTTTTTTTTTAGGTTCAAGGCAGGCGCATCAGCCGTTTAAAATCTGCAATTCACCGAGGAAACCACATGGGACGCACCCTTTACGACAAACTCTGGGACGAACACGTCGTCCACACCGAAGAAGACGGCACCGCGCTGCTCTATATCGATCGCCATCTGGTGCACGAAGTCACCAGCCCGCAGGCTTACGAGGGCCTGCGCCAGTCCAAACGACCGGTCTGGCGCATCAGCTCGATCGTGGCCACCGCAGACCACAACACGCCGACCACGGGTTGGGAACTGGGTTACGACGGCATCACTGACCCGACCAGCAAGGAACAGGTCCTGACGCTGAACGCCAACATCAAGGAATACGGTGCGGCAGCCTACTTTCCGTTCATGTCGCAGCGTCAGGGCATCGTTCATGTGATCGGCCCGGAAAACGGCGCCACCTTGCCCGGCATGACGGTGGTGTGCGGCGACTCGCATACCTCCACCCATGGCGCTTTTGGTGCCCTGGCGCACGGCATCGGCACCAGTGAGGTGGAGCATGTGATGGCCACGCAGACCTTGCTCGCCAAAAAAGCCAAAAACATGCTGGTCCGGGTCGAGGGTGTATTGCCGCGCGGTTGCACCGGCAAGGACATCGTGCTCGCGGTGATCGGCAAGATCGGCACCGCGGGTGGTACGGGTTACACCATTGAATTTGGCGGTGCTGCCATCCGTGCCTTGAGCATGGAAGGGCGCATGACGGTTTGCAACATGGCGATCGAGGCGGGTGCTCGCGCCGGTCTGGTGGCGGTCGATGAAAAGACCATCCAGTACATCAAGGGTCGCCCGCTCGCCCCTGGCTTCAACGCGCCCAACGAGGCCGGTGCTGCCGTGGAATGGGATCAGGCGGTTGCCTACTGGAAAACTCTGCATTCGGATGCGGATGCCCATTTTGACGCCGTTGTCGACATCGACGCCTCACAACTGGTGCCGCAAGTCACCTGGGGCACTTCGCCTGAAATGGTGTTGGGCATCAATGACCGCGTGCCCGATCCGGACCGGGAAAAAGATGCCAACAAGCGCGGCGCCATTGAGCGCGCCCTGGCCTACATGGCGCTCGAGCCGGGCAAAGCCCTTAACGACCTCTATGTCGACAAGGTGTTTATTGGATCATGCACCAACAGCCGCATCGAAGACATCCGGGAAGCGGCGGCCATCGTGAAATCGCTGGGCCGCAAAGTGGCGCCCAACATCCGGCAGGCGCTGGTGGTTCCTGGTTCGGGCTTGGTTAAGGCGCAGGCGGAGCGCGAAGGCCTGCACGAGATCTTTCTCGCCGCCGGTTTTGAGTGGCGCGAGCCGGGTTGCTCCATGTGCCTGGCCATGAATGCCGACCGTCTGGAGCCGGGTGAACGCTGTGCTTCCACCAGCAACCGCAACTTTGAAGGCCGCCAGGGCGCTGGCGGGCGCACCCATCTGGTCAGTCCTGCCATGGCGGCAGCGGCAGCCATCCATGGCCATTTTGTCGATGTGCGCAAATTCGTCTAACCCGAGCCAGAAGGACTTCATCATGAAATCATTGACCACTTTGATCATCGGCGCCGCCTTGCTGGTTCTGGCCGGTTGCAACACTGTCAAAGGCATGGGCCAGGACCTGCAAAAAGCCGGTTCCAGCATCGAAGATGCGGCCAAAAAGAAGTAAGGACACATCATGCAAAAATTCACCTTGCTCAAGGGTCTGGTCGCGCCGATGGATCGCGAAAACGTCGACACCGACGCCATCATTCCCAAGCAGTTTCTCAAATCGATCCGCAAGACCGGTTTTGGTCCCAACCTGTTTGACGAATGGCGTTATCTTGATATCGGCTACCCCGGTCAGGATCCTGCCAGTCGCAAGCCCAATCCTGACTTTGTGCTGAACCAGCCCCGTTACCAGGGCGCTTCCATCCTGTTGACGCGCAAAAATTTTGGCTGTGGTTCGTCGCGTGAGCATGCGCCCTGGGCACTCGACCAGTTTGGTTTTCGCGCCATCATTGCGCCCAGTTATGCCGACATCTTCTTCAACAACAGCTTCAAAAATGGCTTGTTGCCGATTGTGCTCGGTGAGTCGCAGGTCGCGCAGTTGTTTGACGAAGTCGCGGCATTCCCGGGTTATGCGCTGACCATCGATCTGGAGCGCCAGTGCGTGATCAAGCCCAATGGCGAAGAGCTGCCATTCGAGGTGCAGGCCTTTCGCAAATACTGCCTGCTCAATGGCCTCGACGATATCGGTCTGACCCTGCGCCACGCCGACAAGATCAAGGCCTTCGAAGCCGAGCGTTTGGCGCAAAAGCCCTGGCTGGCACACACCATGCTGGCTTGAGTCGTTTATTCCGAAAAATCAATCATGACTATGAAAATTGCAGTACTCCCCGGTGATGGCATCGGCACCGAAATCGTCGCAGAAGCCGTCAAGGTCCTGAAGGTGCTGGACCTGCCGCTGGAAATGGAAACCGCGCTGGTCGGTGGTGCCGCCTACGAGGCGCATGGCCACCCGCTGCCAGAATCCACGCTCAAACTGGCGATGGCAGCCGATGCCGTGTTGTTTGGCGCCGTGGGCGACTGGAAGTACGACAAGCTCGATCGCCCGCTGCGCCCTGAGCAGGCGATTCTGGGCCTGCGCAAAAACATGGGCCTGTTTGCCAACTTCCGCCCGGCTATTTGTTACGAGCAGTTGGTTGGCGCCTCCAGCCTCAAACCCGAGCTGATTGCGGGTCTGGACATCCTGATCATCCGCGAGCTGACTGGCGACATCTATTTCGGTCAGCCGCGCGGTCGCCGCGTCGCCACTGACGGCCATTTCCCGGGTGCCGAGGAAGCCTTCGACACCATGCGCTACTCCAAGCCCGAGATCGAGCGTATTGCCCATGTGGCGTTCCAGGCGGCGCGCAAGCGCAACAAAAAGGTCACGAGTGTGGACAAGGCCAACGTGCTGGAAACCTTCCAGTTCTGGAAAGATGTGGTCACCGAAGTGCATGCCCAATACCCTGATGTGGAACTGCAGCACATGTATGTGGACAACGCCGCCATGCAACTGGTCAAGGCACCCAAGGCCTTTGACGTGATCGTGACCGGCAACATGTTTGGTGACATCCTCTCTGACGAAGCCTCCATGCTGACCGGCTCCATCGGCATGTTGCCTTCGGCCAGCCTCAATAGCAAGGGTCAGGGCCTGTACGAGCCCAGCCATGGCAGCGCACCCGACATCGCTGGTAAAGGCATTGCCAACCCGCTGGCCACCATTTTGAGCGCGGCCATGATGCTGCGCTTCAGCCTGAACCAGGAAGCGGCCGCCCAGCGCATTGAAGCCGCCGTGCAAAAGGTGTTGCAGCAGGGCCTGCGCACGGTCGACATCTACAGCGAAGGCACGACCAAAGTCAGCACCGTCCAGATGGGCGACGCGGTGGTCAAGGCGCTGTAAGCCTTTCACTTACAATACCCTCCATGCAACTCAGCCACAGCCCAATCTCCCAGCGGTTTTTCGCTTGTGTGTTGGCGTGCGTTCGCGTTGCAGCGGCGGGGTCCCTCGTGACCAAGACAATTACCGGCTGACTCAGCCCGGTTCGTCGCGCCCCTACCGGCCAGACGAGCCGGGCAGATGAAATTCTTATTTCAAACAATCTGA
>JBEGLK010000108.1:0-6415 GCA_041183605.1 Pseudomonadota bacterium | reverse complement strand
TGGCATGGTGGCCAACCCGGCACTGGCACGGGGTGTGCGTGCCGCGCTGGGAGAAGACTGCGGCCCGGCTGACCTGACCTGGCCGCAGCTCATGGTGCTGGTTGCAGAATTCTGGCGACTGGTCTGTGCCCACTTGGAGCGCGGGCAGCAAACCGGCCGCCTCAAGCAATGGCTGAATTTGTTGCGGCGTGTCTACCCGGAGGCACAAACGGCTTTTGAGACGGTGCGCACCTTTCATGATCCGGCCGACGTGGCGCGCTGGTTCGGCGCACAGGCCGCGGCAAGTGTCCAAGCTTGAAAGCTGGTTTTTGGATAGAATTTTCTCATCCCATCCTTCTGGAGAAGTGAATGCGTTATGTCCACACTTTGGTACTCTGCGCGCTATTCATTGCGACAGCGCACGCACAGACTCCGGAACCGATCGAACGGGTCCGGATCACTGACAATGACCTGAGCTGTCAGCAGATCTTTGATGAGCGCGCTGGCATGGACAAGGTCATTGCTGACGCCAAACAGGCCCAATCCAGCAGTCAGACCACGGCCACGGCCGGCCAGGCAGCCGGTGTTGCAGCCGAAGTCGCCAGCCGGACCGGTATCTTCGGCGCCCTTGGCGGCCTCGGTGGCCATCTGTTCGGCACGGTCGCCAGCAAGACTGCCGCCAACGTCGCCGAACAGCAGGGCAAGCAGGGCACCGTGCAGGCCGCCGAGCGTGAAAAGCAGGCTATGGGTCGCAAGGAACACCTGACTTCGCTATTTCTTGCCAAGGGCTGCTCGGCCAGCGATCCCTCGGCCGCACCCAAGGCACCCAATGCGTCCATCGGTAAAACGACGCCGATAGCCACTGCACCTGCGCCGGTTGGTCAGGCCAGCCTGGAAACGCTGGCTGGCAAGCGTGCCGTCCCCATGACGGTCGCTGTCGAAGCCATTAATCCCGAGGATTTGCTCAGCTCGAACAAGACTCTGCTGATTCCCACCGCCTACGTCACGCTGGTCACCGACGGTCGTGTTGCCATCGCCCAACAATCTGGCTTGCTGCAGCGGGGCAATGCGAGTGCACAGGCTGCCGCCAACTTCAAGGTGAATGGCATCGACAAGGTTTATGCCCAGCAATTGGCAAAAGCCGCGCAGGACCATTTGGTCGCGCAACTTCGTTCATCGGGATTTACCGTGCTGACTTATGCCGATGTCAAGGATCGCGATGTCTTTCGCAATGCCGCACGCGAAAGTGGACCGACAAGCGCCTCGGAGGGCGGATTGAATACCCTCACGGTCGCCCCGACCGACGAGCAGCTGTTCAAAAACTCGCTGGTCGGCGGTCAATTCAGCGAATTCATTTCCGGCGGAAAAACCCGTATTCCCGATGCCACGCTGTTGATTCCGCACTATGTTTTCCATGCACCGCAAGCCTGGGCCGAGGGCAGTCGCGGCTATAGCTCCGTATCGGCGACGACCAACGTGGTGCATGGCATGAACATGGCTCATGCGCGGGTGACCTGGATGGGACAGCCGGTCACACGCATGATGCGCGGCATTCCGGGCGTTGCCACCACCAAAGCCGTCATCAATGTCGGTGAAAAAGTGGGTGAGCTCTCAGCGGGTGCCGATGCCTCGCCGGCGGCCGCAAACGCACTGAGCGGTGCGCTCAGTATGTTCGGCGCAGGCAATATCCAGCGCACAGTCACGAATTACGAACTTAACATCAACCGTGAAGAGTTTGCCGCCGCCGTGATGAACGGCGTGCACAACTTCAATGCAGAGGTCGCCAAAGTCGCCATCGCCGCCAAACCTTGAGCTACAGGTTTGAATTGCCGAGCCTGAACGGGCTGCATCTGAAAGTGTCTATCGCTGAAGTCAGGGTTTGATCCCCGCCTGGCGCCAGTTTTTTGCGCATTGGATAACATCGCTCCTGGTTTGAATTTTGAGCGATCCTGAATGTCTGAAACCCTGTCCCTGGCTGCCAGCGATGCTTCCGAGCTTCCGCGTACCGGCACCTTTGTGTCTTTTCCTGACTCACCCTTCGAGTTGTACCAGCCTTATCCGCCCGCCGGAGACCAGCCCGAGGCCATCAAGCAGCTGGTGGAGGGTGTCAACGACGGTGAGGTGTTCCAGACGCTGCTGGGTGTGACGGGGTCGGGCAAAACCTTCACCATGGCCAACGTGATTGCGCGCTTGGGTCGGCCGGCCATCGTGTTTGCGCCCAACAAGACCTTGGCAGCGCAGCTGTACAGTGAGTTCCGCGAGTTTTTTCCGAAAAACGCGGTGGAGTACTTCGTCAGTTATTACGACTACTACCAGCCCGAGGCCTATGTGCCGCAGCGTGACCTGTTCATCGAGAAAGACTCGGCCATCAACGAACACATCGAGCAGATGCGCCTCTCGTGTACCAAAAGTGTGCTGGAGCGCCGCGATGTGGTGATTGTGGCCACGGTCTCGGCGATTTACGGCATCGGCCAGCCCGAGGCCTACCATCAGATGGTGATGACGCTGCGCGCGGGGGACAAAATGGGCCAGCGCGACATGATTGCGCAACTGGTGCGCATGCAGTACCAGCGCAACGACATCGATTTCTCGCGCGGTGCCTTTCGCGTGCGCGGTGACACCATCGACATTTTTCCGGCAGAACACTCCGAGATGGCGATCCGTGTCGAGCTTTTTGACGACGAGATCGAGAGCCTGCAGCTGTTTGACCCGCTCACCGGTCGCATCCGGCAAAAGATCCCGCGTTTTACCGTTTACCCGAGCAGCCATTACGTCACGCCGCGCGAGCAGGTGCTGGCTGCGGTCGAAGCCATCAAGATCGAATTGGCCGACCGCATCAAGGAATTTGTCAGCCAGGGCAAACTGGTGGAAGCGCAGCGCCTGGAACAACGCACCCGCTTTGACCTGGAAATGCTCAGTGAAGTGGGGCATTGCAAGGGCATCGAAAACTACAGCCGCCACCTGAGCGGCTCACCCCCAGGCGCGCCGCCCGCAACGCTGACCGATTACCTGCCCAAGGATGCGGTGATGTTTCTGGACGAGTCGCATGTGTTGATCGGCCAGTTTGGTGGCATGTACAACGGCGACCGCTCGCGCAAGATGACATTGGTCGAGTACGGTTTCCGGCTTCCCAGCGCGCTGGACAACCGGCCGCTCAAGTTTGAAGAGTTCGAGACCAAGATGCGCCAGGCGATTTTTGTCTCGGCCACGCCGGCCCAGTGGGAAAAAGACCATGCCGGTCAGGTGGTGGAACAGCTGGTGCGCCCCACCGGGCTGGTCGACCCGGAGGTCGAGGTGCGCCCTGCCACCAGCCAGGTGGACGATGTGCTGCAGGAAATCCGCATTCGCGTCGATAAACACGAGCGGGTACTGATCACCACGCTGACCAAGCGCATGGCCGAGCAATTGACCGATTATTTGACCGACAACGGCGTCAAGGTGCGTTACCTGCACAGCGACATTGATACCGTCGAACGGGTCGAGATTTTGCGCGATCTGCGCCTCGGCACCTTCGACGTGCTGGTGGGCATCAACCTGCTTCGCGAAGGCCTGGACATTCCCGAGGTGTCGTTGGTGGCGATTCTGGACGCTGACAAGGAGGGTTTTCTGCGTTCCGAGCGTTCGCTGATCCAGACCATCGGCCGGGCCGCCCGCAACCTCGAAGGGCGGGCCATTCTTTACGCTGACAAGGTGACCGACTCGATGCGCAAGGCCATCGACGAGACCCAGCGTCGCCGGATCAAGCAGGTGGCCCACAACCTGGCGCATGGCATCACGCCGCGCTCGATCGTCAAGCAGGTGCGCGACCTGATTGACGGGGTTTACAGCGAAAAGGCCGGCAAGGAAGCCGAAAAGCTGGAGCGCGATGCACTCCAGCGCGCCCAGGTGGAAGACATGAGCGAGAAAGACATCGCGCGCGAGATCAAACGCCTTGAAAAACTCATGCTCGAACACGCCCGCAACCTGGAGTTTGAAAAAGCGGCCCGGGTGCGTGACCAACTGGCGATTTTGAAGGAGCAGGCCTTTGGCGCTGGCGGCCATGACAATGTGGTGGCGCTGGTGGCAGGCCAATAACCTTTTTTAAAATACTGATCAGTCTATTTACCCGACTAAAACGCTTGGGTTTTGGTATACTTGGCCACGTTATCACGGTCAAGCCTCAATTTGACCGGTAACAAACATCAGGAGTGTTGCCATGCGTTTAACTACCAAAGGCCGTTTTGCGGTCACTGCGATGATTGATCTGGGCTTGCGTCAAGCGGCAGGTCCTGTCACGCTGGCGGCCATCAGCCAGCGCCAGCAAATATCCCTGTCGTATCTGGAGCAACTGTTTGGCAAGTTGCGCCGCAACGCGCTGGTGGAATCCACACGTGGCCCGGGCGGCGGCTACACACTGGCGCGCTCGCCGGCCGAGATCACGGTGGCCGAGATTATCTCCTCGGTGGACGAACCCATCGACGCCACCCAATGTGGCGGCAAGGAAAACTGCCTGGGTGAAGGCGCACGCTGCATGACCCACGAATTGTGGGCTTCGCTGAATGTGAAGATGGTCGAGTTCCTTGACTCGGTCAGCTTGCAAAAACTGATTGATGAACAACTGGCCAAGGGTTTCCAGCTGGAAGAAAAGCCCAACCTCAAGCGCGCCATTTCGAGCATGCCGGTGATGAAGCCGGTGCGCGTCAATGCACCCAACTCGGTGTTTGCGCTGGGTTCTTCCTTAGCCAAGATGTCATGACTTTTCCCTAACGAGCAAGCAATATGGACAGCACCCCACATTTCCCCATTTACATGGACTACAGTGCCACCAATCCCTGCGATCAGCGGGTGGTGGACGCCATGATTCCCTGGCTCAGAAGCCACTTTGGCAACCCGGCATCGCGCAGCCATGCCTGGGGCTGGGAGGCCGAAGCCGCGGTGGAAAAAGCCCGTGAGCAGGTGGCTGCCCTGATTGGTGCTGACCCGCGCGAGATTGTCTGGACCTCCGGCGCCACCGAGTCCAACAACCTGGCGCTCAAGGGTGCTGCGCACTTTTACCAGTCCAAGGGCAAACATATCATCACGGTCAAGACGGAGCACAAGGCGGTGCTCGACACTTGCCGCGAACTGGAGCGTCAGGGCTTCGAGGTGACTTACCTTGATGTGCAGCCTGACGGTCTGCTCGATTTGGAAGTCTTCAAGGCCGCCATTCGCCCCGACACCATCCTGGCCAGCGTGATGTTCGTCAACAATGAAATTGGCGTGATCCAGGACGTGACGGCCATTGGCACGATTTGCCGTGAAAAAGGCGTGATTTTTCATGTGGATGCGGCTCAGGCCACGGGCCGGGTGGCATTCGACATCAGCAAAATGCCGATTGACCTGATGAGCCTGACATCCCATAAAACCTATGGACCCAAGGGTATTGGCGCATTGTTTGTGCGCCGCAAGCCGCGCATCCGCATCGAAGCGCAAATGCATGGCGGTGGCCACGAACGCGGCATGCGCTCGGGCACGCTGCCAACCCATCAGATCGTGGGTATGGGTGAGGCTTACCGTATTGCCAAGGAAGAGATGGCGGTGGAGCTGCCGAAAATTCAGGCGCTGCACGACCGTATGGTCGCGGGCCTGAAAGACGTGGAGCAGGTTTTCATCAATGGCCATTTGACGCAGCGCGTGCCGCACAACCTCAACATGAGTTTCAACTATGTCGAGGGTGAATCTCTGATCATGGGCATCAAGGGACTGGCGGTTTCAAGTGGTTCGGCCTGTACTTCGGCGTCTTTGGAGCCCAGTTATGTGTTGCGCGCCCTCGGCCGCAGCGACGAGCTGGCACACAGCAGCTTGCGCATGACGATCGGACGCTGGACCACCGAGGAAGAAATTGACTACGCGGTGACCACCATCAAGGAAAACGTGGCGCGCCTGCGTGAACTCAGCCCGCTGTGGGACATGTACAAGGAAGGTATTGACATCAGCACCATCCAGTGGGCGGCGCACTGACCTTTAGCAATCAAGGAGAATTACCATGGCATATTCTGAAAAAGTAGTGGACCACTACGAACACCCGCGCAACGTGGGTTCTTTCGACAAGGGTGATGACTCGGTGGGTACCGGCATGGTCGGCGCACCGGCTTGTGGCGATGTCATGAAACTGCAGATCAAGGTCAACCCCGAGACCGGTGTGATCGAAGACGCGCGTTTCAAGACCTATGGCTGTGGCTCGGCCATTGCCTCGTCATCCCTGGTGACGGAATGGGTCAAGGGCAAGACACTGGACCAGGCCGCGGCACTAAAAAACAGCGAGATCGCTGAAGAATTGGCGCTG
This sequence comes from Pseudomonadota bacterium, assembly GCA_041183605.1. Lineage (GTDB taxonomy): Bacteria > Pseudomonadota > Gammaproteobacteria > Burkholderiales > Burkholderiaceae_C > Rhodoferax. Next base: position 132 of record JBEGLK010000108.1, on the reverse strand, counting down.
CCACCTGTCAAAATCCACTGTTCCATTTTGGCTGAAGACGCCATCAAGGCGGCCGTCAACGACTATCGCCAAAAACACGCCGAAGCGCAATCCGCATAAACAAAACCTATTGATTCATCATGGCTGTGACGT
>JBEGLK010000107.1:0-6426 GCA_041183605.1 Pseudomonadota bacterium | reverse complement strand
TTCTGCCGGCCACGCTGGATACACCCGCGCCAGGTGTCTGGCGCAAAGCCTGCGCCTGCGCCTGCGGGCCAAGCAAAGTCGTGGCCATAACCACAGATAGAAATTTAAAGCGAACAGTCATGATGGTTCAATCGTAATTACCGAAACGGCTGGGCAGGCCACCTGGCTCGCGCAGAATCTGGTAGCCGGGGATATTGTCCTTGAGTGACTTGAGCGGATTGACCCCGAGTCGGGTAAACCCCACAAATTCCAGCTGGAACATGATGCGCTGAGTCGCGGTACTTGTGCTGGTCTGCAGGCGCTCAAACACAATGCGCCCCAACCAGCAATCGGCATCGTATTCAAAACCCAATAACGCGTTGACCATCTTGCGCTCGTTCATGCTGTAGTTCAAGCGTCCCACACTGTACCAACGGCCCGCGCCCTGGCCCTGACCGGCGGTCAGGTTCTGGCCCTTGTCGCCCCACAGGTCATTGATCGGCCACTGCCAGCCAACATCAACCTGCTCGCTGGCATCGCGCTGGTAACGGTAGGCCGCTGTGACCGTGCGATAAGGGCTGGGGTTGTAACGCGCACCCAGCGTGGAGCGCACTGACTGCTCGGTGGTGGGGTTGAACTGGACCGTGGCATCCATGCTCCAGCGCCGGTCCCAGTTGATGGAGCCTCCAAGCAGCAGGTCGCTGACCCCGTTCTGGGCCGGCAAATCCCCAGGCAGCGTCACGTTCTGGTCATGGAAGCGCAGGCGCTGGGCCACCCCCAGACGAACCACTTCTGCGCCTGTGGCCGGGTCCAGAAAACGGGTGGTTACTCCAAGCGTCATCAAATTGCTGTCAGAGATCCTGTCATTGCCAACAAAGGCGTTTTCGGTGAAAACGGTGGCCAGATTGAAGTCATTGGCGCCCGAATCGTAATTGGGCAGCAGGCTTTGATCGCGGTAGGGCGTGTTGACATAAAACGCCCGTGGCTCCAGCGTCTGGCGCAGCTGGCGGCCAAAGAGGCTGGTGTCGCGTTCGAACACCAGGCCACTGTCCAGGCTGAAGGTCGGCACCACGCGCCGGGCGGAGGTCTCGCCATTGGCCAGCGCGGAGTCAAACTGGTACTGGCTGACATGCAACTGCACTTTGGGGGTCAGGAAGCCACCGCCCGCAGTCATCGGATAACTGGCCTGCAACATGGCAAAGCCGCGCTGACCATTGGCCTGCAAGGTGCGTGTCGGGTCAGACTGAAAACGGGTGTAGTCGGCGTTGACAGCGTAATTGAAGCCAGCCTGATTGCTGCCGGCGTAACTGGTACTGAACTGCGGCAGGCGGTCGTAGGGTGGAATGATCGGGGCCGTGACATCCTGCAGCGTTTGCCACTTGAGCGTGCGCACACGGTTGACCCAGGCTCCCTGGGTCCATGACAGGGTGACGTCGTTGGCCAGCAGGCGCTGTGTCAGTGAGTCGCTGGAGCGGGTGAAGTCGCGCCAATAGTTGTCATCACTGACCCGGTTCAGGCTCAGGTTCAGGCTGGCACCGTTGTTGGTCCAGGCGCTGGCAATCTGTGCCTGATGGTTCAGGTTCAGCCCCCAGCGGTCGGTGTTGCGCAACAGATCGGAGGGCATCCAGTCCAGATTCAGGTTGCCGGTGTAGTTGGCCTCCAGATAGCGGAATTCGGTGCCCAGATTGACGCCGCGTTTGCTCATCACGGTCGGTGTGATGGTGGCATCCCGGTTGGGTGCCATGTTCCAGTAGTAGGGCACCGAGATCTCGGTGCCATTGACTGTATCCAGCCCGATGGTGGGTGGCAACACGCCGGACTTGCGTTTCTCGCTGAGCGGAAAACTGATGTAGGGCACCGGCAGCAGTGGCAATCCCTTGAAACTCAGCAAGGCCCCGGAGGCCGTGCCCACATCCTTCTCGTTGTCTAGGCTGAGGGTACTGGCCTTCAAAATCCAGTCGGGCATCCAGCTTGGCCCCGGCAGTCTGCGGCAGGTGGTGAACGTGGCGTTGTGAATGACCGCCCGCTGCTCATCCAGAAAATCGATGCGGTCCGCCTGCCCATGGGCATCGTTGTTCAAAAAATGGTAACTGGGCTGATTAAAAAAACCTTCGAAGGTGTCCAGCCGCAATTCCAGCAGGGGACCTTCATAAACGTTGCCCGCACGGTTGATCAACACATGACCTTGTGCCCGGGCCACATCCGTGGACTGCATGTATTCCAGCCGGTCGGCCTTGATCACCATGTCGCCACGGCGCAGTATGGCATTGCCCTCCACCACCGTTTCCTGGTCCGGTCGCCCGGTGATGCGCTGGCCTGAGACAAAACTCGGCAAACTGCTGCGGGTCTCGGGTGTGACCTGCTCCTGCAACAGGGGACTGGTTTGCAGGTTTAGGGGCGCATCATTGGCCTGCTGCGCGCTCACCAGAGCAGACGACTGCAACAGCGTGAGCAGCACACTCAGGCGCACCCGTGTGGCCCGACCCCGCAGCCTAAACACAGTTGTGACTGGCATCAGGCAACGCATTTGGAAGACGCGCAGTGAACAAAAACGGAAACAGGCATGAAGTTAGCGCGGTTGATGACAGGACAGATTTGTAGAATGGATTATCCATGAGCCAAGCCCTTACCCCCCAAGCCCCTCCGCAGCCAGCCATTGTCTGGAACGACCCGGCCCGCGCCGATCAATTTGCCCGCTGGCTGAGCGCCACCGCTGCCCAGCACGGCCTGCAGATCGAGAGCCTGCGCCTGGCCTCGGCCGACGCCAGTTTCCGGCGTTATTTCCGAATCGATGCCGCGGATGGCAGCCGCATCATCATGGACGCGCCACCCGAAAAGGAAAACAGCGCTCCCTTTGTCAAGGTCGCCGGTTTGATGCACGCCGCTGGTGTCCTCGCCCCGCAAGTGCTGGCCTGGGATGAGCCGCTGGGCTTCATGCTGCTGACCGACCTGGGCGCGCAGACCCTGATGCAAGTCATCAACCGTGACGACCCCGGCGCCAACCTGCCGCGTTACCTGCAGGCGGTGGACGCGCTCATTGCCTGGCAGCTGAGTTCCAAACCTGATGTGCTGCCACCCTATGACGAAGCGCTGCTGCGTCGCGAGCTGGCGCTGTTTCCTGACTGGTACATCACCCGTCACAAGGGCGTCGTCATTGACGAGGCCATGCGCAAGACACTCGACAAGGCTTTCGACCAGATCATCAGCCAGAACCTGAGCTGGCCCAGCGTTTTTGTGCACCGCGACTTCATGCCGCGCAACCTGATGGTCTCCGGACCCGACGCCTTGGGTGTGCTCGATTTTCAGGATGCCGTGTACGGCCCCGTCACCTACGACATTGCCAGCCTGATGCGCGATGCGTTCCTGAGCTGGGAAGAGGACTTTTGCCTCGATGTCACCATTCGTTACTGGGAAAAAGCGCGCAAGGCCGGCCTGCCGGTGGGCGACGACTTTGGCGAGTTTTACCGCGGTGTGGAGTGGATGGGCCTGCAGCGCCACCTCAAGGTGGCCGGCATCTTCGCGCGCCTCACACTGCGCGACGGCAAGCCCCAATACCTGGCCGACACGCCGCGCTTCATCAATTACATCCGCACCACCTGCGCCCGTTACCGCGAGCTCAAGCCCTTGCTGCGGCTGGTGGACAAAATCGAAGGCATTGAAGAGCCCAATATATTTGGCTTTGGGCGGCAGTAATCAGCACTCGACAATATTCACCGCCAGACCGCCACGCGCGGTTTCCTTGTACTTGGTCATCATGTCGGCACCGGTCTGGCGCATGGTTTTCATCACCTGGTCCAGGCTGACGAAGTGGTCGCCGTCGCTGCGCAGCGCCATGCGGGCTGCGTTGATGGCTTTCACCGCAGCAATCGCGTTGCGCTCGATGCACGGAATCTGCACCAGACCGCCGACCGGATCACAGGTCAGGCCCAGGTGGTGTTCCATGCCGATCTCGGCGGCGTTTTCAACCTGCTTGGGCGTGCCGCCCAGCACGGCGCACAGGGCGCCGGCTGCCATTGAGCTGGCCACACCGACCTCGCCCTGACAGCCGACTTCGGCACCGCTGATGCTGGCGTTTTCTTTGTAAAGGATGCCAATCGCCGCCGCTGTCAGCAGGAAATCAAACACGCCCTGCTCGCTGGCGCCGTGCACGAAGCGGCTGTAGTAATGCAATACCGCGGGCACGATGCCGGCGGCACCGTTGGTCGGCGCCGTCACCACGCGGCCACCGGCGGCGTTTTCTTCGTTGACCGCCAGTGCATACAGGTTGACCCAGTCAAGCACCTGCAACGGGTCGCGCAGCGCTTCCTCCGGGTGCGCCGTCAGACTGGCGTACAGCGCTGCTGCCCGGCGCCGCACCTTGTAGCCGCCCGGCAGTACTCCCTGCGCGGCAATGCCACGCGTCACGCAGTCCTGCATGGTTTGCCAGATCCGGCGCAACTGGGCATCGATGTCGGCGTCGCTGCGCCAGTGCCGCTCGTTTGTGCGCATCAGTTCGGCAATCGACTGGCCCTGCTTGTGCGCGAGTGCCAGCAATTCGGCGCCGCTGTGAAATGGACAGGGCAACACGGTGACATCGGGAGCGATGGTTTTGTGCCGGCTGCCATCAGCGGCCACCTCGTCGCTGACCACAAAGCCGCCGCCCACCGAGTAAAACACCCGCTCGGACAACAGGCCCGCTTGAGCGTCAAATGCGCTGAAACGCATGCCGTTGGCGTGCAAGGGCAGGCTTTCGCGCCGGTGAAATTTCAGATCGGAGCTTTCGTCAAACACCACGCTGTGATTGCCAGGCAGCGTGAGCCGATGGCTCTTGCGCACCGCATCAAGCAAAGCGGGAATGGCATCCACCGCCACCGTGTCAGGCTCATGACCCAGCAGACCCAGAATCACCGCCTTGTCGCTGCCGTGGCCCTTGCCGGTGGCTGCCAGCGAACCGTAGAGGTCGCAGCGCAGGCGCGCACAGCGGTCCAGCAAGCCCTCGTGTGCGAGCCGCTGCACAAACATGCGCGCGGCCCGCATGGGCCCGACGGTGTGAGAACTGCTCGGGCCGATGCCGATCTTGAACAAGTCGAAAGTTGAAATGGCCATGATGGTCCATCGTACCGCAGCGGGATGACCAGCGTATAACTCATAAAATAATCACAACAAGCTACGTATTCAATAGCAAAATCAAATTACCGCAAGCTTTTTATGCCCCGTTTTTACTGCCCCACGTCACTGACCACTGGCGAACTGCTGGACTTGCCCGCCAGCGCTGCGCGCCATGTGCAGGTGCTGCGCCTGCAGCCCGGTGACGTGATCACCCTGTTCAACGGCGGGCCGGATGTGCCAGCCAGCGACGGCGGTGAATATGAGGCCACGGTCACCCAGATGGGCCGCAGCCACGTGCAGGTGCAGGTGGGCGCACACACGGTGGTGGAGCGCGAAGCGGCGTTGCAGGTGCATCTGGTGGTTGGCATGCCGGCCAACGAGCGCATGGACTGGCTGGTGGAAAAAGCCACCGAGTTGGGTGTGGCCAGCATCCAGCCGCTGATGACCGAGCGCAGCGTGCTGCGTCTGAGCGGCGAGCGCGCCGACAAAAAACAGGCGCACTGGCAAAGTGTGGCGGTGGCGGCCTGCGAGCAGTGCGGCGGCAACCGGGTGCCGCGTGTGTTTGCTGTGATGACGCTGGCGCAGTGGCTCAAGGCGCAAACCGCTCAAGACGCCGCGCAAGCACAACGCCTGTTGTTGTCCCTGCGGCCTGAAACGATGGGGCTGCGTGCTTCGGCCCACTCTACAGCTTCAGCCATCACCTTCCTGTCTGGCCCAGAGGGTGGTTTGAGCACGGCCGAAGAAGACGCGGCATTGGCCCAGGGTTTTGCCCCGGTCACCCTGGGGCCGCGTGTGCTGCGCTCGGAAACCGCCGCCATCGCGGCCGCTGCAGCGCTGTTGATCAGCGCCTGATTTTCAGTTTTTGGAGCTCACCATGAATTTTGGACTCGTTGCCCATCGCCTGCACCGCCTGGGGCCGGACTGCACGCTGTTGCGCTGGGCCAGGCTTTGTGAAGCCGATCTCAAGACGCTGGGGCTTCAATTACACGCCACGGGGGGTGCGCATGACACGCTGGTCATCAATCATTTGATGCGCGATCAACTCGTTTCCGTGGGTCATGGTCACGACGGTGGCTTGATGCGCCTCGTGTCTCGCGCGGCGGGGGGGCTGACGCCTGAAAACGCCATCGACGGGGTGTTTTTCTTTATCGATCCAGTCAATCCGACCTCGATGTACCCCGAGGCCCAGGCACTCAAACGTCAATGTGTCATTCATGGCAAACCGTTTGTTGCGACCCTGGCTGGTGCCATCGAATGGGTTGCCGTGGAGATGGCTTCAGCCGGGCTGGTTGCCCAGGCATCACCGATTTCGCAACAATTCAAGGCCCTGGAATCCCAGGTGGTGGCGCTGATCGCCCA
>JBEGLK010000106.1:0-6475 GCA_041183605.1 Pseudomonadota bacterium | reverse complement strand
CGTGGTCAACATGGGCGTCATGGTGCCAGCCCACGAAATCCTGGCGCGAGCGAAAGCCGAAGGAGCCGACATCATCGGCCTGTCGGGCCTGATCACGCCCAGCCTGGAAGAAATGCAGTATGTGGCGGCCGAAATGCAGAAGGATGATTACTTTCGCCTGCGCAAGATGCCGTTGCTCATTGGTGGCGCCACCACCAGCCGGGTCCACACCGCGGTCAAGATTTCGCCTCACTATGAAGGCCCGGTGGTCTATGTGCCCGACGCCTCGCGCAGCGTGGGTGTGGCGCAAAGCCTGCTGGGCGACGGCGCACCGGCGTTCGTGACAGAACTCAACACCGATTACGCCCGTGTGCGCCAGCAGCACGCCAACAAAAAACAGACGCCGCTGTGGCCACTGGCCAAGGCACGCGCCAACAAGACGCCGATCGACTGGTCAAGCTACCAGCCAACACCACCCAGGTTCATTGGCCGACGCGTCTTCAAGAATTTTGACCTCGGCGAGCTCGCCAATTTCATCGACTGGGGTCCGTTCTTCCAGACTTGGGACCTGGCTGGACCGTTCCCCGCGATCCTGGACGACGAGGTGGTCGGATCGGAGGCCAGAAAGGTCTATGCCGACGGCCAGGCCATGCTGAAGAAAATTGTCGAGGGTCGCTGGCTCAGCGCCAACGCAGTGCTTGGCCTGTACCCCGCCAACAGCGTCAACGACGACGACATCGAACTGTATACCGACGACAGCCGCAGCAGCGTGGCCATGACATGGTATGGCCTGCGCCAACAGGCGGCCAAGGAGGAAATTGACGGTGTCATGCGACCGAGCCGCTGCCTGGCTGATTTTGTCGCGCCCAAGGGTTCCGGCCGCACCGGACTTCAGGACTATGTGGGTGTCTTCGCGGTCACCGCCGGCATTGGCAGCGAGAAAAAGGAAGCACAGTTTTTGGCGGCCCACGACGACTACAGCGCCATCCTGTTCAAGTCGCTGGCCGACCGGCTGGCCGAAGCCTTCGCCGAGTGCCTGCACAAAAAAGTGCGAACTGACCTCTGGGGCTATGCAGCCGACGAGGTACTGGCCGCCACCGATCTGATTGCCGAGAAGTACCGTGGCATTCGCCCGGCGCCGGGATACCCGGCCTGCCCCGACCACAGCGTCAAGAAAGACATGTTCGAACTGTTGCAATGCGCCGAGATTGGCATGACGCTGACCGATAGCCTGGCCATGAACCCGGCTGCCAGCGTCAGCGGCTTTTACCTGGCGCATCCTGACAGCACCTATTTCAGTGTTGGCAAGATCGGCGAAGATCAGCTTCACGACTTGGCCGAACGGCGCGGCATGCAGGAGCGTGAGCTGCAGCGCTTGCTGGCACCCAATTTGTAAGAACTGCTCCCGCAAGAGCCATGACCACCCATCACACCTCGCCGGCCAGCACCGGCAGCCACAAGGTCTTGCGGGCCGGCATGGTCGTGGTGGTCCTACTGGTGCTGGGCATGGGGGTGGAACTGCTTCGTAGCCAGTCCCGGCCTCAAGAACCGCACCAGGTGGCATGGCCGGCCAAGCAGACGCCGGTTAGCTCGGCCCCCGCGGCCAATACTGTTACACAAGTTGCTTCATCAGCCGACCCAATCGGGCCAGCCTACAAAGCAACGGGCACGACCGCCGAGGCCAGCCGGCCTCAACGCGTGCAGTTGCAATCATCCGAGCCTGCCGTGGCGCGCACCCCGGCCAATGGCATCAGGCCCGACGCTGTTGAAGCTGAAAGCCGCCCCGACGGCAAGCGCTGAGTACTTACGTCACCGAACCGTCCACGCGCCTGCTCAGGCGCTGCGCCAGCATCAAGGCAGCCACGCCCAGCAGACTCATGCCCAGCAACAGGGTCAGCCCGTTTCGGTAGCCAGTCTGGGGCGACCACATCAGCCCCAACAGCACCGGCGCTGCCGCGCGCGCCAAGGCCATCGGCACACCGAGGATGCCGTTGAGCGTGGCCACATGCTCACGACTCACGTACTGCGCAATGGCCGTGCCCTTGACGATGGTGAGCATGCCATTGCCCAGGCCGTAGAGCAGCACAAAAAGCCCGACCGCAGCCACTTGCCAGGACGCCAGCGCGGGCGCCAACAACAGCACCAGCACACCCAGCGGAATCAGCGTGGGCACGAGACGGTTCACCTGATGCAGGTCGGCACGGTGCTCGAAGAAAAACAACAACAAACGCCCGAGCACCTGCGCCAGGCCAATGGACGCCGGCAGCGCAATCACCCAGAACTCGGGCAGGGCGTTTTCACGCAGCAAACTCACCAGGTGCGCCGGAATCGCCACCGTCACCGACATCAGCAACACCATGAACAAACCCACCAGCAGGAACGGGGCACTGCGCAACAAAGGTCGGAATCCGCTGACAGGGTCACCCGGGCCTTGCGCCAGAGGAAGAGCGCGCGCTGGTGCCGCACGCAAAGTGGTCCAGTGCAGCGGTGCACAGACCAGCAGCTGCAGTAACGCCAAGCCGAGCACGGCGTGGCGCCAGCCGAACATCTGCATCAGCCAGGCAGTGAACGGCAGGAACACCGTGCTGGCCAGGCCACCCAAAAACGTGAGTGTGATGATGGCGCGGCGAAAATCGTGCGGAAAGCGTCGTGTCACCAAGGCAAATGCCGGCGCATACAACACTGCCGCCATCGCCGCCCCCAGAAGCAGCCAGACCGCATACAAAGCCGTCAGGTTGCTCACCAAGCTGTGCAAGACCAGGCCCAGCCCGGCCAGCACCGAGCCGGCCGTCATCACGACTCTTTCGTGGCCCCGGTCAATCCAGCGGCCCACCGGATAAGCCATCGCGCCCTCGGCCAGCAGGCCCAGGCTGAACGCCAGCGACACCTGTGCGCGACTCAGACCCAGCTCACGCTCCAGCGGCTCAATCAGCAGGGAAAACAGGTAAAAAACACTGCCCCAACTGATGAGCTGCGCCACGGACAGGCGCAACACCAGTGCATTGTCAAAGCGCTGTGACTTCATGCTCGCATGGACTTAGTGGGTGCGCAAGGCGCGCCGGTATTGCATGGCTTCGGCCACATGGCTGACCTGGGTGCTGCGCGCGCCAGCCAGGTCGGCAATGGTGCGCGCCACCTTGAGGGCACGGTGCGTACTGCGCGCCGACCAGCCCAGCCGGGTGGCCGCCACGTTGAGGAATTTGGCCGCCGCGTCGTCCAGCAACAGATGCCGCTCCAGCGCCTGCCCCTGCAAGGCCTGGTTGGTCATGCCCTGGCGCACCACCGAACGTTCGCGTGCCGCACTGCAGCGCGCGCGGATGTCGGCGCTCGACTCACCGGCAGGCGCCTGCAGCAGTTCACTGCTGTCCACCGCGGGCACTTCCACATGCAGGTCGATGCGATCCACCAGCGGGCCGCTGAGCTTGCCCTGGTAACGCGCGATCTGGTCGGGTGTGCAGCGACAGGTTTTTTGCGTCGAACCCAGATACCCGCAGGGACAGGGGTTCATCGCCGCAATCAACTGAAACTGCGCCGGAAAGTCAGCCCGCCGCGCCGCCCTGGAGATCGTGATGCGCCCGGTCTCCAGCGGCTCGCGCAAGGCCTCCAGCGCGACACGGGAAAACTCGGGAAATTCGTCGAGAAACAACACACCATGGTGGGCCAGAGAAATCTCGCCCGGGCGCGGCGGTGAGCCGCCACCCACCAGCGCCACCGCACTGGCGGTGTGATGCGGGTGGCAGGTGGGCCGTTGCGCCCATTGCGCCAGCGCAAAACGCCCGCCCAGACTGGCAATGGCAGCACTCTGCAAGGCCTCGTCGATGGTCATGGGCGGTAGCAGGCCGGCAAAACGCTGCGCCAGCATCGACTTGCCCGAGCCCGGAGGCCCCATGAGCAGCAGGCTGTGGCCCCCGGCGGCGGCAATCTCCAAAGCGCGCTTGGCGCCCAGTTGGCCCTTGACGTCGGCCATGTCCTGGTAGTGCGCCTCCTGCATCCGGTCCACCGCGCCGACCCGGCTCCAGCCGCTGGCGGCCTCAATCGCGGGTGCATCAGCCGCCACTGGCAGAAAATGCCGCACCACGTCAAGCAAGTGCTGCGCGCGGTAGACCTGCGCATCCGGCACCAGCGCCGCTTCTTCGGCGCTGCCCGGGGGCAACACCAGCTTGGTCACCACATGGCTGGCGTGTAAGGCCAGGCTCATGGCCAGCGCGCCACGCACCGCACGTAATTCACCCGACAGCGACAGTTCGCCGGCAAATTCATAACCGGCCAGTTGGGCCGCATCAATCTGGCCGCTGGCCGCCAAAATGCCCAGCGCGATCGGCAAATCAAACCGACCCGAATCCTTGGGCAGGTCAGCCGGCGCCAGATTGACCGTGATTCTTTTGTTGTTGGGAAATTCAAGCCCCGAGTTTTGCAGGGCCGAGCGCACCCGCTCGCGTGCCTCCTTGACCTCCACGTCGGCCAGACCCACCAGCGTGAAGCTGGGCAGCCCGTTGGCCAGATGCACCTCGACGGTGACCGCGGCAGCTTCCAGACCCAACAGGGCCCGGCTTTGCACCAAAGACAAACTCATGGCCGACCTCCGCATGGAAAAGTGCACTTCGAGCCACATGACACACAAAACATGCACCATTGTTGTGCAAACTGTTTATTTATACAGACATCTTAGCGCAAAGGATCACTGCATGGGCGTTCACTGTATCCCGTCCACTTAAAAATTTAACTGGCATGAACCCTGCTTAACAAAGCTGTCTATTAAACCGTTGGAGGGCTTATGAAGCTTCAATCATCTGGCATCAATGACGTTTACCTATCCAAGGAGTCTGCATGAAACTTGTTACCGCCATCATCAAACCCTTCAAGCTCGATGAGGTGCGCGAAGCGCTCTCCGGCATCGGCGTGCAGGGCATCACCGTGACCGAAGTCAAAGGATTTGGTCGTCAAAAAGGCCACACCGAACTCTATCGCGGTGCCGAATATGTGGTCGACTTTTTGCCCAAAGTCAAAGTGGAGGCCGCCGTGGCCGACGATCTGGTCGAGAGTGTGATCGAGACCATAGAAGGCGCGGCCCGCACCGGCAAGATTGGCGATGGCAAGATTTTTGTCACCACCGTCGAGCAGGTCATCCGCATTCGCACCGGCGAGACCGGGGTAGAAGCGCTCTAACTGAGCGAAACCCAACGAGATCACAAACATGAAAAAACTACTTGCCTCCCTTACCCTGGGTTTGAGTCTGCTCCTTGGCGGCGCTGCCATGGCACAAACCACTGCGGCACCTGCCGCTCCCGCATCTGCAGCTGCTATGAGCGAAGCCAAACCGGCTGACGCCCCTGCAGCCACTGCAAGCGCAGCCGCTGCTGCACCGGCCGCCGCTGCTGCAGCGTCGGCTCCCGTCCCCAACAAGGGCGACACCGCCTGGATGATGGTCTCCACCCTCCTGGTGATCCTGATGACCGTGCCCGGCCTTGCGCTGTTCTACGGCGGTCTGGTCCGCTCCAAGAACATGCTGTCGGTGCTGATGCAGGTGATGGTCACGTTCTCGATGATCGTGGTGCTGTGGTTCATCTACGGCTACAGCCTGGCATTCACTGAAGGCAACGCGTTCTTTGGTGGCTTTGACCGCCTCTTCATGGCCGGCATCTGGGACAACGTCGCAGGCACTTTTGCCAATGGCGCGACTTTCAGCAAGGGCGTGGTTATTCCCGAGATCGTGTTTGCCGCCTTCCAGGCCACCTTCGCCGGCATCACCGGCGCACTGATCGTAGGCGCATTTGCCGAGCGTATGAAGTTTGCCGCCGTGCTGATGTTCATGGCCCTGTGGTTCACTTTCAGCTACGCCCCGATCGCCCACATGGTGTGGTTCTGGATGGGCCCTGATGCCTACGGTACCAAGGAAGTGGTGGATGCCATGAATGCCAAGGCTGGTTATCTGTGGCAGACGGGTGCACTCGACTTTGCAGGCGGCACCGTGGTGCACATCAACGCCGCTGTGGCGGGTCTGGTCGGCGCCTACATGGTGGGCAAGCGCATTGGTTACGGCAAGGAATCCATGGCGCCTCACAACCTGACTTTGACCATGGTTGGCGCCTCGCTGCTGTGGGTGGGCTGGTTTGGTTTCAACGCGGGTTCTGCACTCGAAGCCAACGGTTTTGCCGCACTGGCCTTCATCAACACCTTTGGCGCCACTGCGGCCGCCGTGCTGGCCTGGTGTATCGGCGAATCGCTGATGCGTGGCAAGGCTTCCATGCTGGGTGCAGCCTCCGGTTGTGTGGCAGGTCTGGTGGCGATTACACCGGCTGCAGGCAACGTAGGTATCGGCGGTGCGCTGATCATCGGTTTCCTGTCTGGTTTTGCCGGCCTGTGGGGTGTCAACGGCCTGAAGAAAATCCTGGGCGCTGACGACTCGCTCGACGTGTTTGGTGTGCACGGTGTCTGCGGCATCATGGGTGCCATCCTGACCGGTGTCTTCAACAGCCCGGCCTTGGGCGGCCCCGGC
>JBEGLK010000105.1:0-10469 GCA_041183605.1 Pseudomonadota bacterium | reverse complement strand
TACATGGCGGCGTGCTGCTACGGGTGCTGTGGGGGTAAGCGGTGATGATCGGTTGGTTTTTGGTGTGGAAGGTGATGGACGCGTGTTGGCTTGGCAGCGTGCCAATGGAGAGCCGGTTTGGACCTCCGATCGCTTGCGTTATCGCTACTTGAGCGCTCCGCTGGTGTTGGGGCGCTCGATGGTGATCGGTGACGGCACTGGCATGCTTCATTTTTTGTCCCGTGCTGACGGTTCGCCGTTGACACGACTGACGACTGATGGCTCGGCCATCGGGGTCACCCCAGTCGTCGCAGCCGGAACCCTCGTGGTGGTTACGCGGCAGGGGGGTGTTTATGGTTTTCAGCCTGAATAAAACACTCTTCTCTACGGATATCACGGCATGAAACCTGTATTGGCATTGGTCGGACGACCCAACGTTGGCAAGTCGACGTTGTTCAACCGTCTGACGAAATCGCGTACGGCAATGGCAAGCTGGGCAAACACGAATACATCGTGATTGACACCGGTGGTTTTGAGCCGGATGCCAGCGCTGGCATCTACAAGGAAATGGCCAAACAAACGCGCCAGGCGGTGGCCGAGGCCGATGTAGTCGTTTTTGTGGTGGATGCACGCGCCGGTGTGTCGGCGCAGGATCATGACATTGCCAACTATTTGCGGCGACTCGGTAAACCCTGCGTGCTGGTTGCCAACAAGGCTGAAGGCATGCAGGCCGGCGGCCAGCTGGTGGAGTTTTATGAACTTGGGTTGGGTGAAGTGCTCGCCGTCTCGGCCGCCCACGGCCAGGGCATCCGTGAGTTGCTGGACCGGGCTTTGTTACCTTTGCAATTGGCCGAAGATGAGCTGCCGGAACCTGAACAACCCGGTGTCATCAAACTGGCGGTCGCGGGTCGGCCCAATGTCGGCAAATCGACCCTGATCAACGTCTGGCTCGGCGAGGAACGGCTGGTGGCCTTTGATTTGCCGGGTACCACGCGTGACGCCATTTCGGTGCCGTTCGAGCGTAATGGTCAGAAATTTGAATTGATTGACACCGCGGGCCTGCGCCGCCGTGGCAAGGTGTTTGAGGCCATTGAAAAATTTTCGGTGGTGAAAACCCTGCAAGCCATTGAGTCTGCCCATGTGGTCTTGTTGTTGATTGATGCCACTCAGGGGGTGACTGATCAGGATGCGCACATTGCGGGCTACATTTTGGAGAATGGCCGTGCCGTGGTGCTGGCTGTCAATAAGTGGGATGCCGTTGATGACTACCAGCGCGAATTGGTCAAACGTTCGGTTGAAACCCGTTTGCCCTTTTTGAAGTTTGCCAACATGCACTTCATCTCGGCGCAAAAGCGACAGGGCTTGGGACCTTTGTGGTCTTCAATTGCACAAGCCTACAAGGCGGCCAACTGCAAGATGTCAACGCCGGTGTTGACGCGCCTGTTGCTTGAAGCGGTGCAATTCCAGAGTCCGCAACGGGCCGGCATGTTCCGGCCCAAATTGCGTTATGCCCATCAGGGTGGCATGAATCCCCCGGTGATTGTCATTCATGGCAATTCGCTCGAACATGTAACCGACGCTTACAAACGTTTTCTCGAAGGTCGTTTCCGCAAGGAGTTCGACCTGGTGGGAACACCCTTGCGCATCGAAATGAAAACCTCAAGCAACCCGTTTGCGGACAAGTCCGCCTGATCTGCTGAATGGCTCGGAATTTCTTGAGGAATTAGCGCTGCACCACCCGGATGCCGGGTGGCACTGTGGTATCGTTGCCCCTTCTTAAATTTCCGAACACGGAGAATATCGTGAATAACAAAGGCCAACTCTTGCAAGATCCATTTCTGAACGCATTGCGTCGGGAACATATTCCTGTGTCAATCTATTTGGTCAATGGCATCAAGTTACAAGGTCAAATCGAGTCGTTCGATCAGTATGTGGTCTTGCTGCGCAATACGGTGACACAAATGGTCTATAAACACGCCATCTCGACCATCGTTCCAGGCCGTGCCGTCAATTTTTCAGTGACCGAGGGTGAACAACCTGGAGCAGCCTGATCGTCAGGTCACCCCCACCTTGCTGGTGGGGGTCGATTTCGGACTTCCTTTTTTTGATGGGCAACTCGAAGAACTCGGTCTGCTTGCCCAGACGGCCGGACTCAAGCCGGTTGCGCGCCTCACCTGCAAACGTAAAGCACCCGACGCCGCTCTGTTCATTGGCAGCGGCAAGGCCGATGAAATCAAACAACTGGCGACTCAGTTGGGTGTACGGGAGATCCTGTTTGATCAAAGTCTGAGTCCGGCACAGCAGCGCAATCTTGAGCGTCATCTGGAGTTGCCGGTCAATGACCGCACCTTGCTGATTCTCCAGATTTTTGCCCAGCGTGCACGCAGTCATGAGGGCAAGTTGCAGGTTGAATTGGCCCGATTGCAGTATTTGAGTACCCGCCTGGTGCGTCGCTGGTCTCACCTTGAGCGCCAGAGTGGCGGCATTGGCATGCGTGGCGGCCCGGGTGAATCGCAGATCGAGCTCGACCGCCGCATGATTGCCGACAGCATCAAGCGCATCAAGGAGCGGTTGGTCAAGGTCAAACGACAAAGGCAAACCCAGCGCCGCCAACGTGAACGTCGCGATGCCTTCAACATTTCGCTGGTCGGTTACACCAACGCGGGCAAGTCGACCTTGTTCAACGCGTTGGTCAAAGCACGGGTATATGCCGCAGACCAACTGTTTGCCACACTGGACACCACCACCCGGCAGTTGTATCTGGGTGAGCTCGGACGTGTCATTTCCCTCTCTGATACCGTCGGCTTCATTCGGGACCTGCCGCACGGGCTGGTCAATGCGTTTCAAGCCACGTTGCAGGAGGCCGTGGATGCTGACCTGCTGTTGCATGTGGTTGATTTTTCCAGTCCCGGTTATCTTGAGCAGATCGAGGAAGTGCAGCGCGTGTTGCATGAAATTGGCGCTGGAGATATTCCGCAGGTGCTGGTTTTCAACAAGATCGATCAGGTCGAGCCAGCGTCGCGTCCCCACGAAGTGCAGGACGTTTACGATCTGGCTGGCGTGCCAACGCCGAGAATTTTCCTGAGTGCACAGACCGGTGATGGTGTGCTCGCGCTGCGCCAATTGCTGGTGGACAAAATTCAGGATGCGGCAAGTGCGCCCTTGTCGCCACCTGATTTCCATGAAGTTCATGAGGCTGACGATGATTTCGGCACAATGGAGTCAAAATAAATATGAGTGATCCGATGAAACTTCAACGACCGACTTTCAGTCTGGCTTCCGTACCATCCCGAATCCGGGGCATGTTCAATTTGAACGACCCTCGCTGGGGACGTTCGGACGACAAGCCTGAGACACAGGATGACCAGGCCACCAAGCCGCCGGAACAGGCACCCGATGCGACACCGTCCAATCAGCAACCCCCGCGCGGTCCCAAGCGTGGCGCCAACCAGGGGCCGCCTGACCTTGACGAGTTGTGGCGTGATTTCAACCGCAAGCTGGGTGGCTTGTTTGGCAACGCGAAGGGCGGCAGCCGGGGGGCGACGCCAATTCGCGGGGGTGGCAATGGCTCTGGCGGTGACGGCGGCGGCTTTCAGCCGGACATGAAGAGCGCGGGCCTGGGTGTGGGTATGGTGCTTGCGGTTGCGCTGCTGATCTGGCTCGGTACCGGTTTCTTCATTGTGCAGGAAGGACAGCAGGCTGTCATCACGCAGTTTGGCAAGTACAACTCGACGGTAGGTGCGGGTTTTAATTGGCGCCTGCCTTATCCGATCCAGCGCCACGAACTGGTATTTGTGACCCAGATCCGGTCTGTGGATGTGGGGCGTGATGTCGTCATCAAGGCGACCGGCCTGCGTGAATCGGCCATGTTGACCGAGGATGAGAACATCGTCGAGATCAAATTTGCCGTGCAGTACCGGCTCAACGATGCGCGCGCCTTTTTGTTTGAGAGCAAAAATCCGGCTGAAGCCGTGGTGCAGGCCGCTGAAACTGCGGTGCGCGAGGTGGTCGGCAAGATGAAAATGGACCGAGCCTTGTCTGAGGAGCGTGACCAGATCGCGCCCCGTATCCGGGCCTTGATGCAAACCATTCTGGACCGCTACAAAGTGGGTGTCGAGGTGGTCGGCATCAACTTGCAGCAGGGTGGTGTGCGTCCGCCAGAACAGGTTCAAGCCGCGTTTGACGACGTGCTCAAGGCCGGCCAGGAGCGCGAGCGCGCCAAGAACGAGGCACAGGCCTATGCCAACGATGTGATTCCGCGGGCCGTGGGTGCGGCTTCCCGTCTGAAGGAAGAGGCTGATGCCTACAAGTCCCGCATCGTGGCGCAGGCGCAGGGTGACGCGCAACGCTTCAAGTCGGTGCTGTCCGAATACCAAAAGGCGCCTCAGGTAACCCGGGACCGCATGTACATCGACGCCATGCAGCAGATCTACAGCAACGTGACCAAAATCATGGTGGACTCCAAACAGGGCTCGAACCTTTTGTATTTGCCGCTGGACAAAATCATCCAGATGACCGGGAAGGTCGCTGAAGAAACGGCAGCGGTTGTGCCCGCGGCACCGGCGACCAGTCCTGCCAATCCTGCGGCCAGCACCGATGCACGTACCCGTGACTCGGCGCGTGACCGCAACCGTGAAACCCGATAGGAGCCAGGCATGAACCGCGTAGGATTTATTTTTTCAAGCATCCTTTTTGCGCTGGCTATTCTCAGCTCGATGCTGTTTGTGGTGGATCAGCGCCAGTTTGGCGTAGTGCTGGCCCTGGGGCAAATCAAGGAAGTGATCACCGAGCCGGGTCTCAATTTCAAACTGCCGCCGCCCTTCCAGAATGTGTCTTACATCGACAAACGCCTGCTCACACTCGACAGCACCGACAACGAGCCGATGCTGACAGCTGAAAAGCAACGTGTTGTCATTGACTGGTATGTGCGCTGGCGTATCTCCGAGCCCACCGAGTACATCCGTAATGTGGGTACCACCGAGGCGGCGGGTGCCAGCCAACTGAATCGGGTGGTGCGTAACGCGTTCCAGGAAGAAGTCAACAAACGCACGGTCAAGGAACTGCTGTCGTCCAAGCGTGAACAGGTGATGGCTGACGTCAAGGCCGAAGTGCTGAGCCAGGTGCGTGGCAGCAAGCCATGGGGTGTGGATGTGATCGATGTGCGTATCACCCGCGTGGACTACGTGGACGCCATCACCGAGTCGGTGTATCGGCGCATGGAGGCGGAACGCAAGCGCGTGGCCAACGAATTGCGTTCCACCGGTTTTGCAGAAGGTGAAAAAATTCGCGCTGATGCCGATCGCCAGCGCGAAATCACCGTGGCCAATGCTTACCGGGATGCGCAGAAAATCAAGGGTGAGGGCGATGCTCAGGCGGCACGCCTGTATTCGGAGGCTTTCGGCCGTGACCCCCAGTTTGCCCAGTTCTACCGCAGTCTGGACGCCTACAAGGCATCGTTTGCCAACAAGAGTGACGTGATGGTGCTTGATCCGTCGAGTTCCGAGTTTTTCAAGTCCATGCGTGGTGGCGTGGCGCAGAATCCTAAAAAGTAAAGAGGGGTGTTGTTTTGGACAACAACACTTTTTGGCTGGCCGTCGCGTTGCTTCTGGTGCTTGAGGGCCTGGTGCCTTTCATGTCGCCGGCGACCTGGCGCCGGGCTTTTGTCCAGATTCTCAAGCTCAACGACGGGCAGTTGCGATTTTTTGGTTTGTCCAGCCTGTTGCTTGGTTTGGCGCTGATTTGGTGGCTGGCCTGACGAAATCCCGGTCTTTTGGCCGGTAAAATCGCCTATTTAACAGCCTCTCATCATCTCATGTCCGCTTGGGTTCTGCCGGATCATATTGCCGATGTCTTGCCTTCCGAGGCGCGCCACATCGAAGAACTTCGTCGCGACCTGCTCGATTCCGCACGCGGTTATGGCTACGAACTGGTCATGCCCCCGTTGCTGGAGCATCTCGAATCGCTGTTGACTGGGGCTGGTTCTGCCCTTGACCTGCAGACTTTCAAACTGGTCGATCAGCTGTCGGGGCGCATGATGGGCCTGCGTGCTGACAGTACGCCCCAGGTCGCGCGTATTGATGCCCACCTGCTCAATCGTAGCGGGGTCACCCGTCTGTGTTACTGCGGTCCGGTATTGCATACCCGCGCCAGCGCACCCCATGCCACGCGTGAGCCGCTGCAATTGGGGGCGGAAATTTATGGCCATGCCGGTCTGGAAGCCGACATTGAAATATTGACGCTGGCGGTCGATTGCCTCAAGGCGGCCAAGGTGGCGGCGCCCAGTATTGATCTGGCAGACGCCCGTTTGGTCAAGGCATTGCTCTCTGGGCTTTCCCTGAATTCGAGCCGGCTGGCTGATGTCCATGCTGCGCTTGCCGCCAAAGACAGTGCAGAATTGGCGGCACTCACCTGTGGATTGCCCGAACCGGTGCGCCAGGGCTTGCTCGCGCTGGTGCAACTGTATGGCGATGAGCGTGTTTTGGCCGAGGCAGAAAAAGCCTTGCCTGCCTTGCCTGCGGTGCACGAAGCACTGCAAAACTTGCGTCAACTGACACGACAGTTGCCATCTGCCAAGCTCAGTTTTGACCTGGCGGATCTGCGTGGTTATGACTACTACACCGGCGTGCGCTTCGCCATTTACGCGCCAGGTGCCAGCGATGCCTTGGTGCGAGGTGGCCGTTATGACGAGGTGGGTGCGGTATTTGGCCGTAATCGGCCCGCTGCGGGTTTCAGTCTTGACCTCAAGGCTGTGGTGGCCGTGGTGGCACCACGCGCCTTGCAGGCCGCGATTCGCGCCCCATGGCGTGATGATGCCGGGCTGAATGCCACGATTGCCGACCTGCGCGCACGGGGTGAAATTGTGGTCTGTGTGTTGCCCGGCCACGAGAGTGAAGTTGATGAGTTCCATTGTGATCGCGAGCTGATTGAAGCGGCGGGACACAGTGGGTTGTTCAAGCCATGCATTGAAACTATAAAGAAGCAAAAAATGACTGTTATCAAAGGACGTAACGTTGTTGTCGTTGGCACCCAGTGGGGCGACGAAGGCAAGGGCAAACTGGTGGACTGGTTGACTGAGAGTGCCCAAGGCGTGGTCCGTTTCCAGGGTGGCCACAACGCGGGTCATACGCTGGTCATCAACGGGATCAAAACTGCATTGCACCTGATTCCGAGCGGCATCATGCGCCCGGGCGTCAAGTGCTACATCGGCAACGGTGTGGTGCTCTCGGCGGCCAAATTGTTTGAAGAAATTGCAGGATTGGAGAAGGTCGGTGTTGACGTGCGTTCGCGTCTGCGCATCAGCGAGGCTTGCCCGCTGATCCTGCCCTTTCATGCGGCGCTGGATGTGGCGCGCGAAGCGGCGCGCGAGCAGGGCGGCAGCGAAAAGATTGGCACCACCGGGCGTGGCATTGGTCCGGCCTATGAAGACAAGATCGCGCGCCGCGCCCTGCGTGTACAGGATCTCAAGTATCCCGAGCGTTTTGCCAGCAAGCTGCGCGTGCTGCTGAGCCTGCACAACCACGTGCTCACCACCTTTCTGGGATCAAAAGCCTTTGACTTTGGACCGACACTGGCTCCTTTCATGAAAGACGGTGAGGTGCAATTTGACGCGGTGTACGACGAGGCCATGCGCCATGCCGAGCTGCTCAAGCCCATGATGGCCGACGTTTCGCGCGAGCTCAATGATGCCCATCTGAAGGGCGAGAACCTGCTGTTTGAAGGTGCGCAGGGCACCTTGCTTGATGTCGATCACGGCAC
Organism: Pseudomonadota bacterium; assembly: GCA_041183605.1. GTDB lineage: Bacteria > Pseudomonadota > Gammaproteobacteria > Burkholderiales > Burkholderiaceae_C > Rhodoferax. The sequence goes on along the minus strand of JBEGLK010000105.1, from coordinate 2,735 downwards.
TTATCCGTTTGTTACCTCCAGCAACTGCGTGGCTGGCAATGCAGCCGCCGGCGCCGGTGTCGGTCCCGGCATGCTCCATTACATTCTGGGCATTACCAAGGCCTATTGCACCCGCGTTGGCGGTGGACCGTTCCCCACCGAACTGGATTGGGAGGTCGCAGGTACACCGGGCTGGCACATGAGTACCGTGGGCGCCGAAAAAGGCGTTACCACCGGACGCAGCCGTCGTTGTGGCTGGTTCGATGCGGCCCTGCTCAAGCGTTCGGCACAGGTCAATGGGCTGAGCGGCCTGTGTATCACCAAGCTTGATGTGCTCGACGGCCTGAAGGAACTCAAGCTTTGCACAGGTTACGAACTCGACGGCGAGGTGACTGACATCTTGCCTATGGGGGCAGATGACATTGCCCGTTGCGTTCCGGTCTATGAAACCCTGGAAGGCTGGAGTGAAAGCACCGTGGGTGTCACGCAATACGACAAGTTGCCCACGGCAGCGCGGCTTTACCTGCAACGCATCGAGCAGGTCACCGGGGTGCCGGTGCACATCATTTCGACGAGTCCGGACCGTGATCACACCATCATGATGCACCATCCTTTCTTGGCTGATTGATTCCGGAACAAGCTATTCTTCAGCGCCAACCGATCCGCGTTAGCAACAATTATTAAGGAGCATTTATGTTGACAGAAGACGGCAAGCACTTGTATGTGAGCTACGACGAATACCATGGCCTGATCGAAAAGCTGGCCATCAAGATTTTTCAGTCGGGCTGGGAATTTGACAACATTCTGTGCCTTGCGCGTGGCGGCATGCGCCCCGGCGACATTTTGTCCCGGGTCTTTGACAAGCCGCTGGCCATCATGTCCACCAGTTCCTACCGTTCCGAGGCGGGCACGGTGCAGGGCAACCTCGATATCGCGCACTACATCACAACGCCCAAGGGCGAGATCGCCGGCAAGGTGTTGCTGGTGGATGACCTGGCAGATTCCGGCCTGACACTTGAGGCCGTGATGCATCAGCTCAAAAACAATTACAAGCCCATCACCGAACTGCGTAGCGCGGTGATCTGGACCAAGGCGCTGTCCAAGTTCACGCCTGATTACTCGGTCGAATTCCTGCCGACCAACCCCTGGATCCACCAGCCCTTCGAGGGTTATGACAGTTTGCGCCCCGAACAACTGATCAAGAAGTGGAGCGTTTGATACGCTCGCGTGGCTGCCATGGCTGATCTCAACACCCAACTGATTCATCACCCTTACCAGCCCCCCGCAGGTTTCGCTGCGCCACAGCCCGGGGTATTCAAGAATGTGGCCGCCATGCGCGAGTTTGACTGGAAAGACAAGTCGGCCTACACCTACGGTCTGCACGGCACACCCACCACCTACATGCTGGAGGAAAGGCTCTGTACGCTGGAGGGCGGCGCTCAATGCCTGCTGGTGCCCAGCGGCCTGGCGGCAATTGCAACGGTCAACCTGGCTTTGCTCAAGCAGGGTGATGAGGTGCTCATTCCTGACAACGCCTACGGCCCCTCCAAGGCATTGGCTGAGGGAGAACTGGCGGATTGGGGCATCACCCACCGCTATTTTGACCCCATGGACCCCGCTGATCTGGCAGCCAAGATGTCACCCCAAACCAAATTGGTGTGGCTGGAAGCAGCAGGCTCGGTCACACTCGAGTTTCCCGACCTGTGTGAACAGGTCCGCATTTGCCGTGCAGCCAAGGTGCTTTGCGCACTGGACAACACTTGGGGGGCGGGTCTGGCCTTCAAGCCGTTTGATCTGCAACCGGGCCAGCCTGAGCCTTTGGGCGTTGATATTTCCATCCAGGCACTGACCAAATATCCCAGTGGCGGTGGCGATGTCCTGATGGGCAGCATCATTACCAGCAACGAGCGCCTGCACATGCGCCTCAAGCTATGCCACATGCGTCTGGGCCTCGGGGTGGCTGCGAATGATGCTGAAAGTGTATTGCGGTCCTTGCCGAGCCTGTCCCTGCGTTACCGTCAGCATGATGAAACCACCCGTGTCCTGGCGACTTGGTGTCTGCAGCGTGATGAATTTGCACAGGTCCTGCATCCGGCCTTGATCAAGTCACCTGGTCATGCGCAATGGCAGGCGATGTGTGGCAGCGACTTCGGTGCAGCGGCGGGCTTGTTCAGCGTGATCTTCAAGCCAAGCTTGAGCCAGGCCCGGGTGGACGCTTTTTGTGATGCGCTGCAATTGTTCAAGATTGGCTACAGCTGGGGTGGACCAATGAGTCTGGTCGTGCCTTATCAGCTCGAAACCATGCGTAACGGCTGGCCTGGCCATTTGCAGCCTGGCATTCTGGTGCGCTTTTCCATTGGTCTGGAGGCTGCCGCTGATTTACAGGCAGACTTGTCACAAGCCTTGCAACATTGTGCTTGAGTGCAGGGCGGCTAAAATCGGCCCATTAACTTGAAAGCACAACTTGGCAACACCTAATTACGGCTACGAAAAACGTCAGAAAGAACTGGCAAAAAAGAAGAAAAAAGAAGAGAAACTCAAGGAGAAGGCCCAGCGTAAAGCAGGTGAGGGTGTGCCTGAAGGTCAAGGGGACGAACCCGATCAAAACTCGGACGCATCACCCGCCGCCTGACTTGCCGAACAAGTCTCTGAATCAGACCAGCAGGTGTTTCGCCAAAGCTGTCATGGCAGCAGTAGAGCGGTCGATTGGTTGCAGTTGAACGGTTTGGGCAAACTGCACAAAGTGCGCGCGTGCC
>JBEGLK010000104.1:0-6573 GCA_041183605.1 Pseudomonadota bacterium | reverse complement strand
CCCGTTCCCGAATTCGGTGGCCGAGTTCATTGCCAACCATGACAAGGTGTTTGTGGTGGAGCAGAACCGCGACGCGCAAATGCGCTCCATGCTCATCAATGAGCTGGAAGTGAACCCCGCCAAGCTGGTGCGTGTGTTGCATTACGACGGCACGCCGATCACCGCGCGCTTCATCATTCGCACTATTCACGACAGCGTGCAAAAGGAGACCGTATGACTTACATTGCCAAACCCCGGCTGCACCATCCGACCCTGCACACCAACAAGGTGGGTTATACCCGGCGTGACTACGAAGGCCGCATCTCCACGCTGTGTGCGGGCTGTGGTCATGATTCCATTTCTGCCGCCATCATTCAGGCCTGCTGGGAGCTGGACATCGAGCCGCACCGGGTGGCCAAACTCTCGGGTATTGGTTGCAGTTCCAAGACGCCGGACTATTTTCTGGGCGCATCCCATGGGTTCAACACCGTGCATGGCCGCATGCCCTCGGTGCTGACTGGTGCCAACATGGCCAACCGCGAGTTGCTCTACCTGGGCATTTCGGGGGACGGCGACTCTGCCTCGATTGGCCTGGGCCAGTTTGCCAACGCCATGCGGCGAGGCGTGCGCATGGCCTACATTGTGGAGAACAACGGGGTTTACGGCCTGACCAAAGGTCAGTTTTCCGCCACCGCAGACCGTGGCTCCAAAAGCAAGAAGGGCGTGATCAACAGCGACAGTCCGGTCGACTTGGTGGGCATTGCGCTGCAACTGGGGGCCACCTATGTGGCGCGCAGTTTCTCCGGCGACAAGGCACAGCTGGTGCCGCTCATCAAGGGCGCCATGGCGCATGGTGGCGCAGCCTTCATTGACGTCATCAGCCCCTGCGTGACCTTCAACAACCACGGCGGCAGCACCAAGAGTTACGACTATGTGCGGCAACACAACGAGGCGGTGAGCCGCATCGACTTCATCACGCCAGGCCACGAAATCACGGCCGAATACGCGCCTGGTGAACTCGTGGAGGTGGAACAGCATGATGGTTCGGTGTTGCACTTGCGCAAGCTCCACACCGACTACGACCCGACTGACCGTTTTGCCGCCATGGCTTACATGCAGCAGCACCAGGCGCGCGGCGAGGTGGTCACTGGCCTGTTGTACGTGGACCCGCTGGCCACGGACCTGCACACCTCGCTCAACACCTGTGCCGCGCCATTGAATACATTGAACGCTTCACAGCTCAATCCGGGCGCCAAGGCGCTGGAAAAAATCAACGCGTCACTGCGTTGAGGCCTGGAGTTCAAAGTCACCCAAGGAGCCTGTCATGTCCGAACGCACTGTTTTTCAATCGATGGCGCAGCGTCATGTGCTCAGCGTGTTGCCGACCGCCACAGTATTTGACGCGGCCTGTGTCATGACACGAGCGAATTGCGGCAGCGTGCTGATCATCGATGCGGGCAACACGCTGTTGGGGATCGTGACCGAACGCGACCTGATGACCCGCCTGGTGGCCAAAGCGCTGGACCCCGCCACCACCGTGGTGTCTGACATCATGACGCATGGTCCGCTTTGTGTGCCGCCTGAAACCCGGGTGGCCGATGCGGTGCTGATCATGATTGAGCGCGGATTCAGGCACCTTCCGGTCGTGACCGAACACAACAAAATCCTTGGGGTTTTTTCGGTGCGAGACGCTTTTCCGCGCGAAGTGCAAACGGCGCAAAGTCTGGCGGAATTCAATGAGCAGGTGAACGACGCCCTGGGTTGATGCGGCCCCGCTTCAGGGCTTCGCGATCAACCACTGCTGCGCCCACAACAAGGCGCTTGCCAGATGCGCCAGCGCCGCCGGACTTGGCGCTTCGCCCAGTTCAAACCGTTCGCCCCGAATCGCCAGCAAAGTGCAGGGTGGTGGTGGCGCGCCTTGTACATCCTGATAGACCTTGAGCAATGCCTGGGGCGACAGCGCATGTGTGTTCAGGCTGTTATCTGGCGCCGCTTTGAGCTCCGTGACCTCGAACGGTGCCGTACAGCTCAGGCTGGCATCGACAAACAGGACTCTGTCGCGACCTGCCAGATCGAGCGCGTGTTCGACCTGCAATTGGTAGTCGTCCAAAAACTCAACCTGGTTTTTAAACTTGACTGGCAATTGTTCGCGCAGTGCAGCAATGAACAGTGGGCCCAGCGCATCGTCGCCCCGGCTCAAATTGCCCCAGCCCAGAATCAGCAGCGGAGGGATCATGTTGGATATTGTGGGACAGACTTGCGCCTGTCTGGTTTTTGTAGGGCAGACTTCAGTCTGCCAGGCCGATTGAAGTCGACAAGCACCCGAGGTAGCGTCGCATTTTTATCCCACAGGGTGCTCTATCACCCTGCCAATCTGCGGCCAACGCCGGTGCAAATAGATCCAGGCCACCAGTCCGATCGACAACAAGGCCACGGAGGCAAGTGCCATGGTCACCGTGGAATGCATCACCAGCGGCGTCACCAGGCCGGCCACCAAACCGTTGGCGCTCGATCCGATGAAAGCCTGCAGACTCGACGCCATGCCGCGGCGATCCGGGTGCAGATCCAGCACCAGCAAGGTGACGGCCGGCACCATCATGGCCCAGCCCAGGGCGTACACGGCCATCGGAAACATGGCCCAAGACACATGCGCGGTAAACAATACATTGGCCAGCACATTGACGCCCGCCATGACCAGCATGATCACAAATCCGATTCTGATCTGCGTTTTGGGCGCCAGCCGACCGGCCATGCGGCCACTGATGAAGGCACCACTCATGATGCAGCTGATGAAGAGCACAAAAAACCAGAAAAACTGCGTCGGCGCCAGACCCAAGTGTTCACCCAAAAAAACCGGGGCCGACAACACATACAGAAACATGCCATTAAAAGGCACGCCGCTGGCCAGCGCCAATAAGAAAAACCGTGGGTCGCGCCCCAGTTTCCAGTAGCCCTGAAGCAAATTGCTGACCTTGAGGGGCTGGCGTTGCGTGAGGTGCAGGGTTTCGGGCAGCAGCCGGTAATTGGCCGTCCACAGCGCCACCCCTACCGCGGCCAGAAACCAGAAAATGCTGTGCCAGCCCAAGCGCACAAACAACACACCACCAATCATGGGCGCAATAGCCGGCGCCACGCCAAAATAGATGGTGATCTGGCTCATCACCCGTTGCGCCTGTGCCGGCGGAAACATGTCGCGCACCACAGCGCGCGACACCACAATGCCGGCACCCGTGGTGAGGCCCTGCATGGCGCGGAAAAACACCAGTTGCCCAATGCTTTGCGACAAGGCGCAACCCACCGATGCCAGCGAGAAGGCGGCCAGCCCCCACAACACCACCGGCCGGCGACCCACGCTGTCAGACAGCGCACCATGGAACAGGCTCATGAAGGCAAAACCCAGCAGATAGGCCGACAGCGTTTGCTGCATCTGCAAGGGCGTGGCATCCAGTGATGTGGCAATTCCGGTGAAGGCCGGAATATAGGTGTCTATCGAAAATGGCCCAAGCATGCCAAGCGTGGCCAGCAGCACGGCCAGCGCCCAGCGTGGCGCGCGCCACAAGTGGTGTGCATCAGGATTCACAGGCAGCCAATCAAATAATGGATTGTCACAAAAAACTCAGGTTGGCGGTCAGGCATGGTGAGGGTTCGTTCATGGATGGCAGGTGGCAGAGTGTGCCTGAATTGGTGCGCTATTTCCGGATCACAAACTGGTCATGAACCCGGCTGTTCAGCGACAGGTCGCCTGGCTTCCAGACCGGCTGCTGGTTTTCGTTCATGTCCCATGCCTTGGGAACCTGATCGATCGCGATAAAGTGACCGTACAGGGCGCCATCGTCACTGATGTGAAAACGCAGGAAACCCTTGAAGTCCTGCACTGCCATTGCCGAATACCCATTGGTGGTCAAAAAACCCAGAGATGACATGCCCGCCAGATATGCGCCAAAAATCAGCGCGCCTGACAAGGCCCCGGCCAGCAACATGCCCAGACCGAAGACCAGCGCAGCACCCGTTGGATGGAGCTGGGAAGTTGAGGCGAGCAGCAGGCTCAAGCCAGCGTGGATGGCCAAAACTGCCGCAACATGGCACAACACATGGACCATGCCGGACCCAAGGGCCAAAACCGGGCCGCTCCAGTCGGGCCATTTGGGTGGCACCTCCAGCCGGGCCTCCCAACCCAAAGGCAAACACAGACAGGCAAACAAAACGCAACTCAACACGGCACCGAAGGGCAACGGGTTGAGCCCCGCGCCGATCAGGTACAAAACCCCCAGCACAGCGGCAAACCAGCGGTTGCCTTGCCAGAAACTGCCACCAGAGCTGAACAGGGCGGTGATGTTGCCAAGTGCCAGCCTGCGACTTGTCCGAACGGGCGGATATTCAGAGCCGTCCACCTTGCTGAAGGGCCGGCTTTGCTCCGGCGCCCTGCCATCGTCCTGGCCCAGCTGCACAATGTGCGCGGCACTGGCCGGAATGGCTGAGGTATTGGTCACATCGCGTACCACGATGGGCGTGGTGGTGAGGCGGGTATGGGTGGGATGGCCGAAGGCCCCGCCAGTGCCGCAGGTGATCAATTGCCCGTCCTGCTCAGAGGTCCAGCGCATGTAATGATGCAAGTCACCCGACAGCCGCAGCGCAATGCGGGACTTAAAAACGCCTTCAAGCAACTGGTAACGTTTGGCGCCACCAGGGTAAACACCGGCGGCCACCGGCGTGGTCCAGATCGGCTCGGGGTAGAGCAGAATCACGCGGTCCTCAGGCAGGATGCGCTGGATGACAGGCTGGCCATTCACCTCGGTTTGCAGGCCCTGCGGCGAAGCCAGGGCCGTGAATTGCTCAAACTGGTCACGGTCGATGTCGCCCTGCATGGCAAAGTCGAGGCCCAGCAGCCACCAGCCTTGCGGCAGGCGCACACAAAAATACGTTTGTTGCTGGTCAATCTCGGCCGCCAGCAGGGTTCTTGAGTTTTTGCTGCGCAAAAAATAGCGTCCGAAGGTCGAGGCCGAGTCCATCCAGTCATGGTTTTGCGGCAGCGCGACCAGCGTGAACGGTTGACCCCGCACCAGCGCCTTGCCAGCCTCGTTATAACCGGCCTGGTCGGGCAAGGCAGCCTCGAACATTTCGGTGAAGCGGTAACGGTATTCAAGCGAGCTGGCACTTGGGTAAGCCAGATCACCACCCAACACCAGCAACTCGCCGCGTGGCAAGGTTTGACCCGCATCACCCACCAGTTGGTCGGCCAGAGCCGTGTGTGCCACCGCATAGGTGGCGTTGCCGCCGTCACCGGTGTCGGCGATGAAGTCGAACCAGAAGTCACCCTCCTCGGTCTGGCGCTGGCTGCGGTCGATCACCGTCAGCGGCAAGGGCAAGCTCTCGCGCCCGTCACGGTTCCTGAACTGGTTGAGCGAGGACAACACGTCGCGCGCCGCCAGCAGCAGGACCGCCGGGTGGTACCAGCAGACCGCATGACGCTCGTCGGGTTTGACCTTGCGACCGAAGCGAAAGTCTGTCATTTCCCTCCCCCTTTTGCCTGTTTCAGGCATCGTAGGGCAATTTCAGCCTGCAATTCAATGCACACTGAAAATCATAAAAATTAAGCCCTGACTCTTGAAAGTCTTCGAAACGGCCTTATCATTAGCACTCGAAAGAGATGAGTGCTAACAAACACGTCAGCACCCACCTCATCAAATACAGGTCACCAGAATATGAATTGTGGTGGCTTTTTTGTTAACCCTTGTTTCTAGCTTTATTGGAGTCCATATGAAACTTCGCCCCCTGCACGACCGCGTGATTGTCAAGCGCGTAGAAAACGAAACCCGCACCGCTTCCGGCATTGTCATTCCTGACAGCGCTGCCGAAAAGCCCGATCAAGGTGAAGTGCTGGCCGTTGGCCCAGGCAAAAAGAACGACAAGGGCGAAGTGAGCCCCATGGCCGTCAAAGTGGGCGACCGCGTGTTGTTTGGCAAGTACAGCGGCCAGACCGTCAAGGTCGATGGCGACGAACTCCTTGTCATGAAAGAAGACGATCTGTTCGCAGTCGTTGAAAAGTAATTAATTAACTGAATTCGGAGAAATACACATGGCAGCAAAAGACGTAATTTTCGGCGGCGAAGCCCGCGCACGCATGGTTGAAGGCGTGAACATCCTGGCCAACGCGGTCAAGGTGACTTTGGGCCCCAAAGGCCGTAACGTGGTTCTGGAGCGCTCTTTCGGCGCCCCCACCGTGACCAAGGACGGTGTGTCCGTGGCCAAGGAAATCGAACTCAAGGACAAGCTGCAGAACATGGGCGCGCAGATGGTCAAGGAAGTCGCTTCCAAGACGTCTGACAACGCTGGCGACGGCACCACCACCGCTACCGTGCTGGCCCAGGCCATCGTGCGCGAAGGCATGAAATACGTGGCCGCCGGCATGAACCCGATGGACCTGAAGCGCGGCATCGACAAGGCCGTGACGGCCCTGATCGAAGAGCTCAAAAAAGCTTCCAAGCCCACTACCACTTCCAAGGAAATCGCCCAGGTTGGCTCGATTTCTGCCAACAGCGACACCAGCATCGGCGAGATCATTGCCAATGCCATGGACAAGGTCGGCAAGGAAGG
>JBEGLK010000103.1:0-6635 GCA_041183605.1 Pseudomonadota bacterium | reverse complement strand
TGCCAGCCCTGGCCTTCCAGCCACACCTCGGCCCAGGCGTGTGCATCGCTCTGGCGCACGGTCCAGAAGTCGTCGACCGAATTTCTTTCGCCACCCTGATAACCGGTGACGATGCGGGCGGGCACGTTCAAGGCCCGCATCAGGATGACAAAGCTCGATGCAATGTGCTCGCAAAAACCGGCCTTGCTGTCAAACCAGAATTCGTCGGCGCTGTGCTGGCCGAAGACCCCAGGCTCCAGCGTGTAGCGGTAGCCGCCGCTGCGCAAGCGTTGCATGGCCACCTCCACCCATTGGGCATTGCTGGCTCGGGCGTAACGCGGGTCGCGCTGCAGCTCGGACGCCAGTTGCAGGGTGCGCGGGTTGAAACCATCGGGCAGCGCCAGGTATTCCTGCAGACCCGGCACACGTTGGGTCGGCCCGTGCTGAAAATTGGGGTAACTCCGGACCTCGTAACGCAGCAGGTCGGTGACCGGCTGGTCAAGAATCCATTGCAACTCGCGTGTCATGCGTGCTGTTTTTCCTGCCAGTGCCGGCGCCTCAGGCGTGGCATCGAGCACCAGCAGCCAGGGCAGGCGGTTGGGCTCCAGTGTGACCTGGTAACGCACGGGTTCACCCGTCACCCGCAGGTCGGCTGGCAGACGCAGGCGATTGGGCAGGTTCGATGGGCGCGCCTGCCAGGCACGACCATCAAAGTAGGACAGCACCGGACCGCGAAAGTACATCATCGACTGGGGCGGTGGTGCACCATCAAACTTCACCCGCATGGCCACACTGCCGTCCAGCGCCAGGCTGGCAATGTTGCCCACGGTCATGCTGGCGGACAGGCCGCTGCGTCCCGTCATCGCGTCATTGGGCAGGCCCCACAGCGGCGCCATGCGTGGAAACAACACAAACAGCAGCACCATGATGGGTGCGCCCAGCAGTGCCATGCCGCCGGCCAGCCGGGCGGACTGCCACAGAGGCGGTTTGCCTACCGGCATGTGGGCGTTGACCAGCGCGGTCAGCAGGCCCAGCAATGCCACCAGCATGGCGGCCGCGGTGAGCAGCGATTGCGAGTAGAAAAAATTGGTCAGGAGCAAAAAGAAGCTGAGGAAAAAGACCACAAAGGCATCGCGGCGGGCGCGCAATTCCAGCGTTTTGAGCGCGAGCAGGACCACCACCATGGTCACCCCCGCATCACGTCCCAGCAGCGTCCTGAAGCTGATCAAGGTCGCACCTACACAAAGTGCCAGCAGGCCCAGTCGCCACCACTTGGAAGGCAGTGGCTGACCCCGCCAGGCCAGCACCCCGCGCCAGACCATGACGGCTGCACTCAACAGACTGCACCACAGCGGGATTTCCTGGGTCAGCGGCGCGACCACCCAGGCAATGACCAACAGCACAAACACAGTGTCCCGGGTATCGCGTGGCAGATGGGCAAGCGTGGGCAGTTTCATGGCTTCATCAGGCCAGGGCCAGAGCGCGCAGGCAGTGTTGCAGGTGGACCGGTCCGCTCGCAGGCGCGATCTCCTGTCGCGGCAGGCGCAGCCCGTAGATCAGGCCCAACTGGTCGGCTTGCAAGACCCAGGCGCACAGGCGACTGAGTTGTTCCTCGGGCTGGCTCAGACCGGTCTGCTGCTGGTCCAGCCAAAGCGTTTGTTGTTGCAGGGTCTGGCTGTCACGGCTGACGAGCTCACCGGTCTTGGCTGCCTTCTTCCAGACGATGGTTTTCAGCGCATCACCACGGCGGTAGGCGCGCAGGCCGTCGGGCTCGCCCTGCACGCTGGTGACGCTGGCGTGGGCGCTACCTTCATGCGCCTGGCCCGCCGGCAATGGCGCTGGGGGCGTTTCAGGAGCGGGGTAGACCAGCACATGGGCGGCTGGGCGCCATACCGTCCAGACCCGGAACGTGCCCAGCGGAAAACGGGTTTCTGCCGTCAATGTGGGCAGCCGGTGCAGGCCGCGCCGCTGTGGCAACCAGGCCAGTTGCACCGCGCTGCTGGCCTGACCCGCAACATCGGTCCAGGCCCATTGCGCGGCGTCCAGCACAGCCAGACCGATGCCGTAACGGGTGCGCCCGTGGCTGTTGTGCAAATGGACTTCAAAGATGGCCTTGTCGCCCAGGTGGATGGCTGCGGGCGCCGTCAGGTTCAGGTTCAAGCCGCGCAGGGTGCCGTGCCCCACATGCATGCCCACGAGGGCGCTACCGGCAAGCAGGAAGGTCAGCAGGTAGCCGAGGTTGAGCTGGTAGTTGATGGACGCCACCAGCAGCACCAGCAGCGTCACACCCATCATAAACCCGGCGCGGGTGGGCAGGATATACACATTGCGCTGCGTCAGCATGACACTGTCGGTCAGGGGCAGACGGTTCTGCCACCAGTGCGCCCAGCGGGCTTTCACATGGGCCAGGGGGTGGCGCAGCGGGTGCGGCAGTGGGTTCACGGCTTGCCGGCGAGGGTTCAAGGCAAGGGCACGGCTTCCAGCATGGCGCGCACCTGCTCGTTGGCGCCACGACCGGCCTGGGCCAGCGGCTGCAGCCGATGGGCGATGGTTTGCGGCAGGATGGCCTGCACATCGTCCGGCGCCACATAACTGCGGCCACACAGCAAGGCCCGGGCCTTGGCGGCGCGCAACACCGCAATGCCGGCGCGCGGGCTCAGGCCCTGCATGAACCATTGGCCCGATCGGGTGGCCTGGACCAGGTCTTGCACATAGTCCAGCAGCGGCGCGGCGGCATGCACTTCGAGCACCTTGTTTTGCAGGGTTTGCAATTCTTCAAGGGTCAACAGGCTGGGCAAGGCCTCGACCAAGTCGCGCCGGTCGCGCCCCATGAGCAGTTCGCGTTCGGCAACGCGGTCGGGGTAGCCCAGCGAGATACGCATCAGGAAGCGGTCCAGCTGTGACTCGGGCAACAGGTAGGTACCCAACTGGTCATGCGGATTTTGCGTGGCGATGACAAAAAAAGGCGAGGGCAACGGCCGGGTTTCACCTTCGATCGTGACCTGCCTTTCTTCCATGGCTTCCAGCAGGGCGCTTTGGGTCTTGGGGCTGGCCCGGTTGATTTCGTCGGCCAGCAGCACCTGGGCGAACAGCGGCCCCGGGTGAAAGATGAATTTTTCCAGCGCGCGGTCATAAACCGATACGCCCGACAAATCGCTGGGCATCAGGTCGGAAGTGAATTGCACCCGCGAAAATTGCAGGCCGAAGGTGCTTGCCAGCGCATGGGCGAGGGTGGTCTTGCCGACCCCGGGCACATCCTCGATCAGTAAGTGTCCGCCGGCCAGCAGGCAGGCTACACAATCTTGAGTTTGATCAAATTTGCCGACAATGACCGTGTTAAGCTGATCAACAAGGGATTTAAGTTTGAGCTGAATGTCCATTGGCTCCACCATAGCAAAAATTTCGCAAGGAGACTGCCTCAAATGACGATGACCGGATACTTTACTCACCCAAGTTGCCGCAAACACGAAATGATGCCGGGCCATCCCGAGTGCCCCGAGCGGCTTGATGCGATTGATGACCGTTTGCTGATGTCAGGCCTGGATGTGGCGCTGGACCGGCGGCAAGCCACCGCGGCGGCCGTGTCCGACATCGAGCTGGCGCATGACCGCATGTACGTGGCCGCCATTCGCGGCTTGAACGCCGAACTCAAGGAGCAGATTGCGGCAGGCGGCCATGACCAATTGCAGATCGATCCCGACACCAGCATCAATGTTCATACCTGGGAGGCGGCTCTCAATGCGGCTGGCGCTGCCATTGATGCCACCGACGCGGTGATGGCAGGCGAAATGAAAACTGCTTTTTGCGCAGTCCGTCCGCCGGGCCATCATGCCTGCCGCAGCAAGGCAGGCGGTTTCTGCTTTTTCAATAACGTGGCCATTGCTGCCAAATACGCACTGGAGCGCCACAACCTGCAACGTGTGGCCATTGTGGACTTCGACGTGCACCACGGCAATGGCACAGAAGACATTGTGGCCGGTGACGAGCGCATTTTGATGGTGAGCTTTTATCAGCATCCGTTCTACCCGATGGACTGGGTTCACTCGAATGCCAGGAATCTGGTGAACCTGCCGGTGCCCGCTTACACCAAGGGCATGGAGATCCGCGAGATGATCGAGGCTGCCTGGATCCCGCGGCTCGAGGAATTCAAGCCTGAAATGATCTTCATCAGCGCTGGTTTTGATGCCCATCGTGAAGACGACATGGGGCAGCTCGGCCTGGTTGAACAGGACTATGCCTGGATCACCAGCCGCATCATGGACGTGGCGCGGCGCCATGCCCAGGGCCGCATCGTGAGTTGTCTGGAAGGCGGTTATGTGTTGAGCGCACTGGCGCGCAGTGCCGAGGCGCATATCCGGGTGCTGGCGGATGTCTAGACCGGCGATCACCGACCTGCAGGACTGGCTGTCGGCCTTGAGCCAGACCAGCGTGCTGATCGAGTTGAGCGCCTTGGTTGCGTGCGGGCTGCTGGCTTGGCTGCTGGCGCGGCTGGTGTCGCGCGCCTTTGTCGAGCGAGACCTCAACTCGATCATGTTCGGGCGCCGGATTGTCGACGGCGTGTTGTTCCCCGCGTTGTGGTTGTGCCTGGCTTATGCCGCGCGCAAATTGCTGGCTTACACCATGCCGCTGGCGCTGTTCAAGCTGGCCATTCCGGTGTTGCTCTCGCTCTTGGTGATCCGGCTCGGGGTCAAGGTATTGCAGGCTGCGTTCAACAACACGCCCGCGATCCGTTTGCTGGAGCGCAGCATTTCCTGGATTGCCTGGCTGGCCATGGTGCTCTGGGTCAGCGGTTTGTTGCCGCTGGTGATGGACGAACTCGACCAGATCAGCTGGAACGTGGGCGGCGCCCACCTGTCGGTGCGCAAGATCATCGAAGGCACGCTGACGGCAGGGCTTGTGCTGATTTTCTCGCTGTGGATCTCGTCAGCCATCGAAGCCAAGTTGCTGCGTAGCGCCAAAGGCGGCGAGTTGAGCCTGCGCAAGGCGTTCAGCAACGCAGCCCGGGCATTGCTGATGTTTGTCGGCCTGTTGCTTGCCTTGTCTGCGGTCGGCATCGACCTCACGGCCTTGTCGGTGCTGGGCGGTGCCATCGGGGTTGGTATCGGTTTTGGCCTGCAGAAGCTGGCCGCCAATTACGTGTCCGGATTTGTCATCCTGGCCGAGCGCAGCATGCGCATCGGCGACAGCGTACAGGTGGACAATTTCAGCGGTGTCATCACCCAGATCAATGCGCGTTACACGGTGATTCGCTCGCTCAGCGGGCGTGAATCGATTGTGCCCAATGAGATGCTGATCACCAGCCGTGTGGAAAACCTGTCGCTGGCCGACCCCAAGGTCTGGCAGTCCACCCAGGTGTCGGTGGCTTATGACAGTGACGTGGCACTGGTGACGCGTTTGTTGTTGCAGGCCGCCGCTGCTCAGGCGCGTGTGCTGGCGGATCCTGCTCCGTCGGTGGTACTGCTGGCCTTTGGCGCGGACGGCCTGGAGTTCAGGCTCGGCTACTGGATAAGCGACCCCGAGAACGGCAGCGACAACCTGCGTTCGCTGGTCAACCTGGAGATCCTGCGCCTGCTGCGTGAACATCAGATCGAGATTCCCTACCCACAACGCGTCGTCCATCAGCGTGCCGCCTGAGGCCAGACTGGCGGCAACAACAGGAGAGTGGTCGCATAAAATTTCATGAGCTTGACCTTGTGACCCTTTTGCCATTCAGCCCACAGCGGCGCATTCCTGATTTCTGAATTAACTATTTCCGGAGATTTCCCATGAGTTACACCGCCCCAGTCAAAGACATGCTGTTCAACATTCAGCACCTCGCAGGCATTGACCAGATTGCGCAGTTGCCCGGCATGGAGGATGCCGGCTTTGAGACGGCCCAGGCCGTGCTTGAAGAATCGGCCAAGTACTGTCAAGATGTGCTCGCACCTTTGAACTGGGAAGGCGACAAGAATCCGTCCAGCTGGAAAGACGGTGTGGTCACTGCCACCCCGGGCTTCAAGGAGGCGTTTGCAAAGTACACCGAGGCCGGTTGGCAAGGTCTGCAACACCCCGCTGAATTCGGCGGCCAGGGCCTGCCCAAAACCATCGGCTCGGCTGTTTACGAAATGCTGAATGCAGCCAACCTCAGCTTCTCCTTGTGCCCGATCCTGACTGACGGCGCCATTGAGGCGCTGCTCACCGCGGGCTCACCCGAACTCAACGCCATCTACCTCGAAAAACTGGTCAGCGGCCAGTGGACCGGCACCATGAACCTGACCGAGCCGCAAGCCGGCAGTGACCTGGCGGCGGTGCGCTCGCGCGCCGAACCCCAGGCCGACGGCAGCTACAAGGTGTTCGGCACCAAGATCTTCATCACCTGGGGTGAGCACGACATGGCCGAGAACATCATCCATCTGGTGCTGGCCCGTGTCACCGGTGCACCAGAAGGTGTCAAAGGCATCAGCCTGTTCGTGGTGCCCAAGTTCATGGTTAATGCAGATGGCTCGACCGGCGCGCGCAACGACGTGCACTGCGTGTCCATCGAACACAAGATGGGCATCAAGGCCAGTCCCACGGCGGTGCTGCAGTTTGGTGATCATGGCGGCGCGGTCGGTTACCTCGTGGGCCAGGAAAACCGGGGCCTGGAATACATGTTCATCATGATGAATGCCGCCCGT
>JBEGLK010000102.1:0-12916 GCA_041183605.1 Pseudomonadota bacterium | reverse complement strand
GTGGCCTGCGCGGTGGTGCTTGGCCACAGCTTGCAGACCAGTGCGCCCAACCTCACGGCCGTGATTCTGGATGCCACCCGTCTGCGCCGTGGCCTGCGCTTGGTGGCTGCGTTGCAGCGCGCGCAGGTGCCGATCGTGGTGGTGCTCAACATGATGGACCGGGTGCGCGCCCAGGGACGGGAGCTGAATGCCTTGCGTCTCGAGCAAGCGCTGGGTGTGCCGGTGGTCGAAGCCACGGGCATCCATGCGCAGGGCACCGATGCCCTCAGGACACTGCTGGATCGCCCGGAGATCTGGCAACAGGGCAAGCGCGACACCAGCACACACCGGGGCGATCCAATGCCGGCATTGACAGACGACCAGCAAGCACAGGCCTGGCTGCTTGAAGCCGACATGGAAGCGCCCCTGGCCGAGCACAGTTGGTCGCGTCGACTTGACGGTTGGCTGCTGCATCCGGTTCTCGGCGCGATGATTTTGATGGCCTTGCTGTTTCTGATTTTTCAGGCCGTGTTCGCCTGGGCCGCGTGGCCGCAGGGCTTGATCGAAGACGGCAGCAAGTTGATGGTCCAAGGCGTCAACGCGGTGTTGCCGGACGGCCTGCTCAGGAGCCTGCTGGTCGATGGTGTGATAGCGGGCGTGGGTGGCGTGCTCGCCTTCCTGCCGCAAATCCTGATCCTTTTCTTTTTTATTTTGTTGCTGGAGGAGTCGGGTTACCTGCCGCGCGCCGCTTTGCTGTTGGACCGCATGATGGGCAGCCTGGGTTTGTCCGGGCGCTCGTTCATTCCGCTGCTGTCCAGTTTTGCCTGTGCCGTGCCCGGCATCATGGCGACGCGCACTATTGCCGACCGGAGGGCGCGCTGGGTCACGATCCTGATTGCACCCTTGATGACATGTTCGGCCCGGTTGCCCGTGTATGCCTTGCTGATTGCTGCGTTTATCCCTGACCACCAAGTGTGGGGTATGGGCTTGCAAGGGCTGGTGTTGTTCGGCCTGTACCTGTTTGGCATTGTGGCCGCCGTGCTGGTGGCCTGGATGGTCAAGTTATGGGGTGGTTCGCAGGCCACGGCGCAATTGATGATGGAATTGCCGGACTACCATTGGCCTCGCGCCAAGGATATTGGGATCGGTCTGTGGCAACGTGCGGCCATTTTTTTGCGCAACGTCGGCGGCATCATCCTCGCATTGACCGTGATCCTGTGGTTTTTGTCCACCTTCCCGCAAGCCCCCGCGGGCTACAGCGGGACGGCCATTGAATACAGCTTGGCTGGGCGCATTGGGCGGGCACTTGCCGTGGTGTTTGAGCCGATCGGGTTCAACTGGCAAATCGCAGTGGCCCTGATACCGGGTCTGGCTGCGCGCGAGGTGGTGGTCAGCGCCCTGGGCACGGTGTATGCGTTGTCGCAGGTCGGCGACGATGTGGGCACGGCGCTGGCGCCATTGATTGGTGCCGGATGGTCGCTGGCCACTGGACTGTCCTTACTGGTCTGGTTTGTTTTTGCCCCGCAATGCCTGGCCACGCTCGCCGTCGTGCGCAAGGAAGTGGGTGGATGGGCCATGCCCACCGGCATGGCAGCATTCCTGTTTTCGCTTGCCTATGCGGCGTCCTGGATGACATACAAATTGGCATCATGATGACATTACAAATTCCTGCGCTGCTAGACCTTTTGGTGGTGCTGCTTGTGGTCCTTTGCGCCTGTCGTTTCGTGTGGCGGACTTATGGCAAGCCACGTGGCAAGTCCAGCAGCGCTTGTAATCACTGCGAAAAGTGTGGTCATTGATCCTGCTGTTACAAAAAATTTCGGTGCGATCGATGGGGAAACGAGGCAAAATGAACTGACTGTCACCCATTGAGAAATAGCACCCAGTGAAGATGTTCGCAAGTTTTGAATCAAAGATCCTGGCAGCCTTCACAGCCGCCATGCTGGTGGTGGCCGGGCTCACGGCCATGACCTGGGTTGTGGCAAAGGATGCCGCCGAGGCGGGGCGCTTGATTACCCACACACACGAGGTGCTCAACGGTCTGTCGAGTGTCAAATTTGACACGGTGCAAATTGAACTCAGCACACAAAGTTATCGGATTTCCGGGGATCCGGCCCGCCTTGCCGAACGGGATGCCACCATAGCCTCACGTGAAGTGCTGTTGCACTGGCTGAGGGAAAAAACCACCGATAACGCGCGGCAACAGGCCAATTGGGTACAACTGCGTCAGGTCATCGATGAGCGCCTGGCGATCAGCAAGCGTGTTGAAGTCTTGCGCAAGGAGCAGGGGCAGGAAGCTGCCAACGCGTTTGTGGCCAGCGCCCCGCTGCAGGCGACCCGAACGCGAACTTACCAAATTTTGCATGACATGGAAGTGCTGGAGCGTGGTTTGCTTGAGACCCGGCGCGCCATGCAGTCCAACGTGCGCCAACGCATGGTTTTCACAGGCGCGCTGGTGTCTGTCGTCTTAATCCTGCTGCTGATGGCCACTTATGTTTTGATCCGGCGTCAATTGCGTGAAACCCGGGCTAGTCAGCGCGCGCTCGCCGAAAGCGAGGAAAGCCTGGCCACCACCTTGTACTCGATTGGGGATGCGGTGATGTCCACCGACACACAAGGGCGCATCACCCGCATGAATCCGGTCGCCGTGCGCTTGACCGGCTGGTCGGTCGAGGAGGCACGTGGGCGTTTGATCGAAGAAGTGTTCCGCATCATCAATGAACAAACCCGCGCGCCTGTTCAGGTACCCGTGACCCAGGTGCTGGCCACCGGCGAGGTGCAGGAGCTGGCCAATCATACCGTGCTCATCGCCAAAGATGGTTCTGAGTGCCCGATTGCAGACAGTGCCGCACCGATACGCAACAGCGCAGGCGAGGTGGTGGGTGTGGTGTTTGTTTTTCGTGATGAGACCGTGGCCCGGCAAGCCAAGCACAATGTGCGCGAGCAGAACCAGATGCTGGAACAGCGGGTGCAGGAACGCACCCAGCAATTGCAGGAGCGTGAGCAGCAGTTGTCCCGTGTGCTGGAAGGTTCTGACCAGGGTTATTGGAACTGGAACCTCAAGACCAATGAGTTCACGGTCAGCGCCCGTTGGGAAACCATGCTGGGTTATGCGCCGGGCGAGTTGCGGGTTGATACGGCCCATTGGCCTGACCTCGTGCACCCCGAAGATTTGCCCTTGGCACTGGCGTCAATTGAGCGGCATATGCGCGGTGACAGTCCGGACCATGTGGTGGAATTTCGTGCCAAGGCCAAGGATGGCAGCTGGCGCTGGATTCTGACGCATGGCCGCATTGTGGATCGTGCCGACAATGGCACACCGCTCGTGATGTCGGGAACACACACCGATGTGACTGAGCGCAAACAATCAGAAATGGCGCAGCGTGAAGCCGGTGTGGTGTTCGACAGCACCTACGAAGGGATCATGGTGGCCGACGCCGACGGCCTGATCACCAAGGTCAACCCCGCTTTCACACGTATCACGGGTTATGAAGAGCAGGAGGTGTGTGGGTGTTCTCCTCGCATACTTTCTTCCGGACGGCATGACGTCCGCTTCTACCAGGAGCTCTGGGAATCGCTGAACCGGCGTGATTTCTGGCGCGGCGAGATCTGGAACAAACGCAAGACCGGCGAGTTGTACGTTGTCCTGCAGTCAATCTCGGTGGTTCGGGATGTGAAAGGAAACGTACTGCACTACGTCAGTGTGTTCATGGACATCACGCAGATCAAGGCGCACGAGGCCGAACTCGACCGGGTTGCCAATTACGACGCCTTGACCAATTTGCCCAATCGTCGCCTGTTGTCCGACCGTTTGCAACAAGCCATTCTCCGGTCTGACCGCAGTGGCAAATTGTGTGCCATCGGTTTCCTGGATCTGGATGGCTTCAAACTCGTCAATGATCGACTGGGGCATGCGGTGGGAGACCAGTTGCTGATTGGTGTGGCGGCCCATCTGGAGACCGTGCTGCGTGCGGGTGACACCCTGTCCAGACTTTCCGGCGACGAATTTGTTTTGCTTTTGTCAGAGATGGGTTCGCTCGCGGAATGCACGCAGATCCTTGACCGTGTGCTGGAGGCTGTGCGCCGTCCTGTGAGTGTCAGTGGCCATATTTTGGGTGTGACTGCCAGCGTTGGCGTCAGCCTTTATCCTGACGACAAGTCCGACCCCGACACGCTGTTGCGCCATGCCGACCAGGCCATGTACCTGGCCAAACAGGCCGGCAAGAATCGCTACCACCTGTTCGATCTTGAGATCGATCGCCGGGTGCAGGGCCATCTTGACATGTTGGAGCAATTGAAGGACGGGCTCAAGCGCGACCAGTTCGTGTTGTTTTACCAGCCCCAGGTTGACATCAGCAACGGCGAAGTGATTGGCGCGGAAGCCCTGATTCGCTGGCAGCACCCGGAGCGTGGCCTGCTGAGTCCGGCCGAGTTTTTGTCACACCTGCACGGCAGTGTGTTGGAGCGGCTGTTTGGTGAGTGGGTGATCGAGACCGCGCTGAAACAAATCGAGGCGTGGCGCATTCAGGGACTGGACATGAAAGTCAGTGTGAATGTGGGTGCCAACCATTTGTTGCAATCCGATTTCTGCGACCGACTGTCACAGATCTTGTCCAGGCACTCGGGCACCCGGCCGTCATCGCTGGAACTGGAGGTGCTGGAAACCGCAGCCATCGGCGACATGCAGCAGGCCATTGACATCATGGAATGCTGCCGGGCCCTGGGTGTCAATTTCGCGCTGGATGATTTTGGCACGGGCTACTCTTCGCTCACCTACCTGCGCAAGCTGCCCGCGGACACACTCAAGATCGACCAGAGTTTTGTGCGCGACATGTTGAGTGATCCGGATGACCTGAGCATCGTGCAAGGTGTGGTGGAACTCGCTGGTGCCTTCCATCGCCGGGTGATCGCCGAGGGCGTGGAAACGATGGAACACTGTGATGTGTTGTTGCAGATGGGTTGCCGTCATGTTCAGGGTTACGGCATTGCCAAACCCATGCCGGCGCAGCAAATTCCGGCCTGGTGCGAACAGTGGCTTCGATCGGGCGGCTTGCAGCAGCGCGAGTTGACTTGAAGAAGATGCCCTTCGCGAAAGGGCTTTTACTGTCGCTTGATGTAATTGATCAGCTGCGCATCCAGGGTTTCAAGGTGGTTGAGCAGCCAAGCAGAAAGAAAAGACTCCAGGTGCGCCATGTCCAGGCTGTAGTTGGCGATGACATCAGAAACATTGCTGAGCTTTGAAAGCAGCGTGTTGTGCTGTTCGACATGGGCCTGCATGCCAGGATAAGCTGACTCGCGCATGCTTTTTTCCTCGTGAGAGAAATGCTCCTTGGTGTGCCTGAGCAAATTGGCCAGGGCTTCTGTGATGCCGGATCTTTCGGTGGCAGCGAGAAGCTGGTTGACCAAGGCAAACAGCATGTGGTGCTGAGCGTCTATTTCTGAGTCGCCCAGTTGGTAGCTGTTATGCCATTCAATTGCCATGGGGCCATTCAGGCATCGATCCTCTTGGAGCGTGCCCTGATATTGAGTGTTTCAACCCCGAGTGAGAACAACATGGCGGTGTAAACATAGGCTTTAGGAATGTGCATGTCAAACGCTTCGGCGATCAGCAGGGTGCCCACCATGGTCAGGAATGCCAATGCCAGGACCTTGATGGAGGGGTGCCGATCGACGAATTCACCGATTGGCTTCGCAGCAAACATCATGACGCCAACGGATGCTATCACGGCGGCCACCATCACGCCGATCTGGTCCACCATGCCGACTGCGGTGATGACGGAGTCCAGCGAAAAGACGATGTCCACAATGCCGATTTGCACAATGGTGCCCCAGAACAAGGTGGCACCGGTACGAACCGTGTCTACCCCGGCACTGACTTCCTTGGATTGAGGCGCTTCAACTTCCTGGAAAATCTCGTGGGAAGCCTTGTAGAGCAGAAACAAGCCGCCGCCAAGCAGGATCATGTCGCGGCCGCTGATTTCCTGTGCCAGCACGGTAAACAGGGGGCTGGTCAGGGTCATGACCCAGGCCAGACTGAACAGCAATGCAATGCGCGAGACCATGGCGAATGCCAGGCCGAGACGACGCGCCAGATCACGTTTCTCTGCGGGTAGGCGACCGACCAGAATGCTGATGAAAATGATGTTGTCGATCCCCAGAACGATTTCAAGGGCGGCGAGCATAAAAAAAGCGATCCAGATGTTCGGGTCGGCGAGCAGTTCCATGTTGATCTCGGTTGTTGTAAAGCGGGCGAGTCTACTTGCCAGCCGAGATTGCTGCAGGGCATGAGCCTGTGGCGGCTTTGAAGCCACAAAGGTATTAAGGCTTATCTTTCATCCGGGATTTAAAGCCCGGTTTTCCGATTTCAAGGGCCAGGCTGGGTATCAAATTTCTATTTCGCAGCAAAGCAATAGAACAGACCGTCACCGCCGGTGGGGCGCACTTTTTCCTGGCTGCAGCCCAGTGTGGGATGTGCCGAATTCCAGGAGGTGGCCCATGGTGTAGCAATCGGCCCGTCGCGGTCATGATGGCCGGTCATGGCTGAGCCACCGTCGCCACTGCTGGTCCAGTTGCTGCAGGTCATGTCGGCGAACGGGGCGCCCGGAAATGCAGTGCCATCTGGGCGTGAGCCGGTCAACATGTCATGTTTGTTGGGTCGTTCGGCGCGACCGTTCACGATCTGTCCGCCGTCTGTTTGGTCAGGTTGCTGTTGGCCGAGTGCAGTTCGGCCACGTTGTAAGCGATCACCGCGCCTTTGACGTTCTGCCACGGGCCTGAGCCAATTCGGTCACGGGCATTGACGAAGTTCGGATCTGCCAATTTGGGTGCTTGCGTGCTCAGATAGGCGCGCCAGGTGCGATCACCTGCACCCACCGCAGTGGCGAGCGCCTGGCAGTGCCGGTCAGCGCCTTCCAGACCACCGAGGTCACCACCCTTGCCTGTACCGGTACTGGTGACAAAAAACGTCATTTGTCCGGGGCCGGGTTGCCAACTTGCGCAACCCGCCAAAGTCACCAGTCCGGCCGCGGCCAGCCATGCCATCATCTCCCGTTTTTGCATATCGCGATCCCTTTCGTTCAAGTCAGTGGGTGCGTGAGTCGTGCGCCTGCGCATGGTATCGACAAAGCGAAAGGTGCGACAAGTATTTACCCTAACACCGGCGCCGTCTGCACGGCTTGGACTGATCTGGTATCTTCCTGGGCCATGACACTCAAAACACGCGTCCTGTCTTTGTTGATGGCCCTGGCTGTGCTGGCAGGCTGCAGTACGCTGGCTGAAAAGCAAGGCGAATGGATCTTCCAGCCAGGCGACCGTAGCTGGAGTGGCGGGGTGGCGGCAGCAGAGGGCATGCAGGACGTCTGGATCGCGTTCGATTCCATGTTGTCGGGCAAACCCGCCAGATTGCATGGCCTGTGGCTGGCCGCCGATGGAGACCACGGTCTGCCCAAGAAACCGGTGCTGTTGTACCTGCACGGGGCGCGCTGGAACGTGGTGGGTTCTGCACAGCGTGTGCGGCGCATGCAGGAACTTGGTTTTTCGGTGCTGGCAATCGACTACCGGGGCTTTGGCAAGAGTGACGCGTCGATGCCATCGGAGACGCAGGCCTACGAGGACGCGCGTGCGGCCTGGGATTGGCTGGCTGCCAAATACCCCGGCCAGCCGCGTTATATTTTTGGCCATTCGCTGGGTGGTGCCATCGCGATCGACCTGGCCAGTCGGGTCAACGACGAAGCTGGCACGATTGTGGAGGGTACGTTTACTTCCATTCCCGATGTGTTTGAGACCATGGCCTGGGGCTGGTTGCCCGTGGCCGGGCTCATCACGCAGCGGTTCGAGTCGGTCAAGAAGGTGGCTGACATCGGTTCACCCTTGCTGGTGGTGCATGGCGAAAATGACAGCCTGATCAAGCCCGCACTAGGGCGCAAGCTGTTTGAAGCGGCCGCGGGCCCCAAGGCCTTTGTGCTGGTGCCGGGTGGCTCGCATCACAACACCAACGCCGTGGGCCAGTCTTTGTATCGTGAAGCTTTGGCGCAGCTGTTCGAGTTGAAGTAGCCTGTGCGTATATTCAGAGCAGGAATGGCTGCACTGCAACCATCAGCAGACGCACCATGGCGCTCAGCAGCAGGGCAACGCCCACCGACAGCAGCACCGAAAACCAGGCCTGCGCGCGCCCCAGCGTTTTGTGCATGATGGCAAAGGTCGAGATACACGGCACATAGAAGGTGATGAACACCAGCAGGGTAAGGATCTGTGTCGCACCCAACACGGTGTTGATGTCCTGTGTGCCCAGGGCCTGGAAGATCATCAAGAGGGAGAGTTCCTTGCGCAGCACGCCAAACAACAGCGGCAGGCCCAACACCAGCGGCAGGCCGAGCCACCAGCTCGTCAGTGGCGTCAGCAGGGTGTTGATGAAACCGTCAGCGCCAAAGTGGCCAAGCAAAGCCAGCACCACGCTGCCACCCACCAGCAGCGGCGTGACGATGGTCAGCACGTCGCTGGAGCGTGCCCAGGTTTCACGCAGCATGGCGCGCCAGTCGGGCAGGGTGTAGGCAGGTATCTCTTGCACCTGGCCCGGGCCGACCTCGCTGTGCTGATGCGCCAGCAGCAGCCCCATGGCGCCGATCAGCAGCAGCGTGAGCGCGTAAATGCCGATCACGCCCACCACGCCAAGGTACTTGCCCGCCACCGCCAGAATGATGGCCGAACGCGCCGAGCAGGGCACAAAGGTGATGAGCACCGAGGCGATGAAACGCTCGCGGCCGGAGGTGCTGCGGGCCACGGCAGCAATGGCTGGCACGTTGCAGCCCAGGCCGAGCAAAAACGGCACGGCCACACCACCATGCAGGCCGATTTTGTGAAAACTGCGGTCGACCACAAAAGCAATGCGATGCATCAGGCCAATTTCTTCGAGCGCGATCAGCAGCAGCAAAAGCGGCAACATGTAGGGCACCACGATACCGGTCAGTCCGATGAAGCCATCAACAATGGCGCGCCCGACGACGCCAACTGTGGACTGCGGCTGCCAACTGCTGGCGGCGTCGATCAGGCGCTGGGTGGTCTGGCTGTCGATCCAGCCACTGACCTCGAACACCATAAATAGCACCCCGGCAAAGACCGTCAGGCTGGCAAGCAAGCCCCACTGCCGGTGCAGCATGAAGGCGTCCAGCCAGTAGCGCCAGCCGCGTCCCGGCTCCATCGGTCCCGGGCGTTGCGCTGCCTCAAAAATGGTGGCGGCACGGTGGTGGCGGTCGGCATGGATTTCTTCGGCCAGCGGTCGCGGCAAACCCAAAGCCGCTGACGCGCGCAGCGCCCGCAAGGACGGCATCAGCGGGCCGAAGTGTTCCTGCAACTCACGTTCAATGTAGGCATGTCCTGAGGCGAACAACATCAGCAACATTTGGTGGGGCATGCGAAAGGCGGAGTCGATGCCGGGTTGCTTGAGTGCGGTGTTGAGCGGCTCCAGGCTGGTGGCAATATGTTGGCTCGGACTTTGCGGCAACGGGCAGGTGGCATTGCGTGCTGTTGCCAAGGCCGTCCTGAAGAGATCGGCAATGCCTTGCCCCATGCGTGCTGACACAGGTACCACAGGCATGCCAAGTCGGGTGGACAGCGCTGGCAGGTTGATGTGCCCTCCCTTGCGCCGCAAGCTGTCCATGTGGTTGAGCGCCAGCACCACCGGGCGCCCGAGCTGGCTCAGCTCCAATGAAAGTTCCAGATGACTTTGCAGGTTGGTGGCATCCGCCACCTGCACGATCAGATCGGGCGGCTCGAAAGGTGCCGGTGGTGCGCCTGACTCATGTGCCGTGACCGGTGGACGGTCATTGCCCCAGAGCAGGTATTTGAGGGTGCCCAGGTCCTCGTCCTGCAGGTGGTGCAGTGAGCGCAGGCTCGGCAGGTCGACCACACTGGCTTCGTCGAGTCCGATTTGCACCGTGCAGGCACGGTAGATGCGGTGGGTGTTGGCGAGTTCGCCGGTTTGCGGCGCGGTGCTTGAGACCGCCTTGAACAGGGTGGTTTTGCCAGCGCCCGGCAAGCCGACCAAGGCAATACGCAGACGGCGCGCGCCACGCAACAGTGGCGTGTGCAGCGTGATGTGATGGGTGGACACACCGACCGTGGCCATACTGGTAATGTTGTCGTGATTGGCTGCCATGCGTGGCCATATTGTCACCCAAGGGTCAGGGCGCATCTGATATAAAGTGAACACACGGGGGTAACGCACCATGAATCAATTGCATCGCATTCATGCCAGTGGATCACAAGAACGACTTGATCGCCTTATCAAGGAGCGTCTGGCGCCGGGCGCCGACAAGGCACGCATCGATCAGCGCATTTGGGATCTTTTTGGTGAGAATTGGTGTGTCATGTTTACCGATTTGTCCGGCTTCTCGCGGCGGGTGGAAGAGTTCGGCATCATTCACTTCCTGCAAATCATTCATGAATCCGAACGCCTGCTGATCCCGGTGATTGAAGACCACGAAGGCATTCTCTTGAAGCTCGAAGGGGATTCTTTTCTCGTCATTTTTCGCAACTCGCAAAAGGCGCTGCGTTGTGCCATCGGGCTCCAGCACCTTCTGGCCAAGTACAACCTCGACCGATTGCCAGAGGAGCGGGTGCTTTTGTGTGTTGGCCTGGGTTATGGCCGCGTCTTGCGCATTGGTGACAGCGATGTGTTTGGCGCCGAGGTCAATGCCGCCAGCAAACTGGGCGAGGACCGCGCCAAGGGCGGTGAAATTTTGGTGACCGGCGCGTTCAGGAACCAGTGTGGTGACGTGGCTGGCACGAGCTTCGTTCAAATCGATCATCCCCCCGCCGGTACAGCCACGGCATTTCAAGTGATGTTTTGAGGGACAGTTTTTGACAAATATCATTTGGCCATGACCACCACCCACCTGCTTTACCTGCACGGTTTTCGTTCCTCGCCCGCCTCCAACAAGGCGCGCCTGATGGCTGCCACTGTGGCCAGCCGTCACCCCGACGTGACCTGGTGGTGCCCGGCGCTGGCGGCATCACCCCAACAGGCCATGGACGAGGTGCTGCGGGGCATTGCCGATTGGCCAAAAAACAGCATGGCCGTGGTCGGTTCCTCGCTCGGCGGGTTTTATGCCACCTGGCTGGCGGAACGCATTGCTTGCAGGGCGGTGTTGCTCAATCCTGCGGTGCATCCCGCGCGTGATCTGGCGACCCATATCGGCGATCACAGCTTGTGGCACGATCCGGCGCAAAGCTTTTATTTTGATCCGGCGTTTGTCGATGAGTTATTGGCCCAGGAAGTTGCCCATATCAGCAAGCCTGAGCGTTACTTTGCCGTGATTGCCAAGGGGGACGAGGTGCTTGACTGGCGCGAAATGAACGGCCATTACCCAGGCGCAATGATCAAGCTGCTGGAGGCCGGCGACCATGCCTTGAGCGATATGGAAGACCACCTGGAGGATATCCTGGGCTTTCTGGCGCTGGCCTGAAAGCCACCAGCCGGCTCAGTCCTCGACCACACGCAAGGACCAGGGCGTTTTTTGCCAGGCCACACATTCTTCGTTGAGCAAATAGGCAGACTGGGGAAAGGATTGGGCCCAGTTGCTGTCCAGGGTCAGAACGAACTGGCGCTCGTTTCTGGGATCCTGGCGCACTCCGATGCCGGCCAGTTCCGGATCGCAGCGGGCATGGCACAACGCGACCGCCAGGCGAAGCGCCATGAGTTGCTGCACAAACGTCCGGTCTTCAAAATCGGCCTCCAGTTTGCGCAGCTTGCCGCGGTGCCCCAGCACCAGCAGGCTGAGTTTGTGCAACTCGGTCAGCGCAAACCCCATGGCATCGGTGTTGTCCAGAATGTAAGCGCCATGTTTGTGGTAATCACTGTGCGAAATATGACTGCCAATTTCGTGTAATTGCGCGGCCCAGGTGAGTTTGTGGCTGAGGCGTTCGTCGACCACACTGCCGCCTGCGATTTGTCGGAACAGTTCATTGGCGATGTGACCCACACGTTTGCCATGGGTGGCATCAGCACCAAATTTGGCCGCCAGGCGATCCACCGAATGGTCGCGCAGATCGGCGTGTTGCTGATGGCCAGAACCCAGCATGTCTTGCAGCAGTCCGTGGCGCAAGCCGCCGCTGGCTTGTTCCAGACGCTCGATGCCGAGCAGGTCAAACAGCGCCCGCAACACGCTCAGGCCGCCGCCGATGATGGGTTTGCGGTCCTCGCGCATGCCCGCCAGGCGCAGTCGGTCGGTGGTTTGTGCGGCCAGCAGTTTGTCCTGCAACCAGTCCAGCCCTTCGCGTGTCACGGTGCCTGCCGGCCAGCCTTCGGCCACCAGTACATCGGCCACGGCGTTGATGGTACCGGCCGAACCGTAAGCCACATCCCACTGGTCGGGCGGGTAAAGGGTCAGGGCTTCATCCAGCACGGCTTTGGCGGCAATTTCGGCAATCTGAAAAGCGCGCTTGGTAAATTGGTTGTCGGCAAAATAACGCATCGACCAGGCCACACTGCCAACCCGGTACGACTCCATCTGCAGCGGTTCACGTCCCTGTCCCAGAATGATCTCGGTGGAGCGCCCGCCAATGTCGATCACCAGTCGGCGCTCCTGAGTGCGCGGCAGCGCCTGGGCGACGCCCTGGTAAATCAGGCGTGCTTCTTCCAGGCCTGAAATCACGTCGATCGGAAAGCCCAATTTTTGCATGCCGGTGGCCAGGAACTCGTCGCGATTGCGGGCCTCGCGCAGGGTTTGGGTGGCCACGGCACGCACTTCGCCTTCGGCAAAACCTGCCAGGCGTTCGCCAAAGCGAGCCAGGCAATCCCAGCCGCGCTGCATGGCTTGCGGTGTCAGGTTGCGGTTTTCGTCCAGGCCATTGCCCTGGCGGACGGTTTCCTTGAGGTATTCGGTACGGTAGAACTGGCCGTGTTCAATGCGCCCAATTTCCAGCCTGAAGCTGTTGGAAC
>JBEGLK010000101.1:0-8258 GCA_041183605.1 Pseudomonadota bacterium | reverse complement strand
GCCATTGCCAATGCTGAACACAACGATGGTGCTGATATCGACGAATTGAAGGTGAAAACCATTTACGTCGAGCAAGGCACATCGCTCAGGCGCTTCACGGCCCGCGCAAAAGGTCGTGGCAACCAGATCAGAAAACCCACGTGCCATGTGTACGTGACGGTCGGTAACTGAAAGAGGCCAGCAAGATATGGGACAAAAAATCCATCCAACCGGCTTTCGCTTGTCGGTCAGCCGCAACTGGGCATCTCGTTGGTATGCCAATGATCGTGATTTCGCCGGCATGCTGGCGGAAGATATCAAGGTGCGTGAGTACCTGAAGGAAAAGCTCAAGAACGCGTCGGTTTCGCGCATCCTGATCGAGCGTCCTGCCAAGAACGCACGTATCACCATTTACTCGTCTCGTCCGGGTGTGGTGATCGGCAAGAAAGGTGAGGACATCGAGAACCTGAAGCGCGATTTGGGCCGTCAGCTCGGCGTGCCAGTGGCCGTCAACATCGAAGAAGTGCGCAAGCCCGAAATTGATGCCAAGCTGATCGCTGACTCGATCACGCAACAGCTCGAAAAACGCATCATGTTCCGTCGTGCCATGAAGCGTGCCATGCAGAATGCCATGCGTCTCGGCGCCCTGGGCATCAAGATCATGTCTTCCGGCCGTCTGAACGGTATTGAAATCGCTCGTTGCGAGTGGTACCGCGAAGGTCGTGTGCCACTTCACACCCTGCGTGCTGATATCGACTACGGCACCTCCGAAGCCAAGACCACCTATGGTGTGATTGGTGTCAAGGTTTGGGTCTACAAGGGTGACACCTTGGGTCGCAACGATCTGCCCGCTGTGGAAACACCGCGTCCGGATGAAGAGCGTCGCCCGCGTGGTCCGCGTCGCGATGACCGTGGTGGTCGTCCTGGTTCCGACCGTCCGGCACCTCGTGGCGCACGCCGTCCGACTGGCAGCAATGCCGCACCTGCTGATGGCAGTGACAAACCCGCAGTGGCTCTTGGAGCTGATGCTAAACCCACCGTTCAGCGCGTCCGCAAGGTAGCCGCGCCAGCCGCTGCAGCAGCTGACGGTAAAGGAGAATAATTATGTTGCAACCCGCTCGCCGCAAGTATCGCAAAGAGCAAAAGGGCCGTAACACCGGTATCGCAACCCGGGGTAGCTCGGTTGCGTTTGGTGATTTTGGTCTGAAATGTATTGACCGCGGTCGTTTGACGGCACGTCAGATCGAGGCTGCACGTCGTGCAGTTTCCCGTCACGTGAAACGTGGTGGCCGTATCTGGATTCGGGTGTTTCCTGACAAGCCGATTTCCCAAAAGCCTGCTGAAGTGCGTATGGGTAACGGTAAAGGTAACCCTGAGTACTACGTGGCTGAAATTCAGCCCGGCAAAATCGTGTTTGAAATTGTGGGTGTCTCTGAAGAGTTGGCTCGTGAAGCGTTTCGTTTGGCAGCTGCCAAATTGCCGCTGCGCACCACTTTCGTGTCACGCATGATCGGTCAGTAATCAGGAGAAATTGATATGAAAACGACTGAATTACGCCAAAAAGACGTTGCCGGTCTGCAAGCAGAAGTCAAAGCGCTGCAAAAAGCACACTTTGGACTGCGCATGCAAAAAGCGACCCAACAACTCAACAATACAGCCACGCTGCGTACCGCACGCCGTGACATCGCGCGCGCCAAGACCATTTTGGTCGAGAAGCAAGCTGCTGTTCCATCCGCCAAATAAGGAGCGAAACATGACGGAAGCTAAAACATCCCTCAAGCGCACCTTGATCGGCAAGGTGGTCAGTGACAAGCGTGCCAAGACGGTGACCGTGCTGATTGAGCGCCGTGTCAAGCACGAGCTCTATGGCAAGATCGTTGGTAAATCCAGCAAATACCAGGCCCACGATGAAAAGGGTGAGTACAAGCTGGGTGACGTGATTGAAATCACGGAAAGCCGTCCAATTTCCAAGACCAAGAACTGGGTGGCTACCCGTTTGGTGGAAAAAGCCTCGCTGGTTTAAGTCTTTCCACAGGCTGCTTGTCGGCACTTTAGAAAACGGCTCACAATGGTGGGCCGTTTTTGTTTGGTGAGCCGGTTTATTTATTCCATTGTTTTTAATTCAGGAGTTTGACATGATTCAAGTTGGCGACCAGTTACCGAATGCAACGTTGATGGAGTTTCACGAGACTGAAGCTGGTGGCTGCAGCATTGGCCCCAATCCGGTTGATGTGGTGGCCGCCAGTGCCGGCAAAACCATTGCACTGTTTGCCTTGCCAGGTGCCTTTACCCCCACCTGCTCAGCAAAACACCTGCCTGGTTACATCGCCAACTACGATGCGCTCAAGGCTGCTGGTGTGGATGAAATCTGGTGCACCAGTGTCAATGATGCGTTTGTGATGGGTGCCTGGGCACGTGACCAGAAAACCGGCGACAAGGTGCGCATGCTCGCCGACGGCGACGCTGTTTTTGCCAAGGCGACTGGCCTGACGCTCGATCTCAACGGGAAAGGCATGGGGCTGCGCAGCGCCCGTTATTCGATGCTGGTCAAAAACGGCAAAGTGGCGACACTCAACATTGAAGGTCCTGGCAAATTCGAAGTCAGCGACGCGGGCACCATGCTGGCACAGGCAAAAGCCTGATCAAAGCCGCGCCATCAGGTAGTGTGCCCCTTCAATGGGGTTGTAGTAATAGGGAGGAACTTCGGTGAATCCCAAATCCTGGTACATGGCGCGCGCTGTTTCCATTTCACTCAAAGTGTCCAGCAGCATGTAGGTGTAGCCGGTTTGTTGGCCTGTTTCCATCACGGCCTCTGCCAGACGTCGACCCAGGCCGCTGCCGCGCAGCGCCGGTCTGACATACAGTCGCTTCATTTCACAGGCGTTCGGGTAATCGACAGCATCCAGCGGGCGCAACGCGCAGCAGCCTACCAATTCGCGCTGCGACCAAGCCAGCATGAGACTGCCACGGGGGGGCGCGTAGGCGCCCGGCAAGCCAGCCAGTTCGGCCTCAAAGTTCTGGAAACAAAGGTCAATTTCCAGGCTACTTGCATATTCCGTGAAAAGTGCGCGGACCTGCTCCAACTCGGATGGGCCGGTATAGGGCTGGATTTGAAACGCTTGAGAGGGCATGTTGGCGTGTTTCGGCAAGAGTCAACTAGTTAACCGTTGAAGATAAAAACAAGACCGCTGACGAGCGCCGCGCAAGCCAGGAAAATCAACACGGCGCGACGACGTTCTGGCCAGGCATCACGTGAGCTGGGCACTTCAAAAGGGATTGACTTGTCCCCCGTGATCATGGGTTTGAGGAGGTTCTCCCGCTTCCGAAGGTAATAAAAGACAATTGCACTCAAGTGCAAAACCACAAGTCCCAACAGGACGACTTTACCGACGTCCTTGTGGTAGAACGTTGCAACACTTACCCAGTCCGCCGAGACAAACTGTACCAAGGGACCCGAGGTCGATATTTCATCGTCACTCATCAGGCCAGATGCGATCTGCATGATCAGGAAGCCCATCATGGCCAGGATGGACAGGCCACCCAACGGGTTATGACCGATGGTGTCATGTTGATCCGCCTGTCCCCACAGGTAAAGCCAGATTTTTCTGGGTCCGACGACGAATGTGGAAAAACGGGACCAGTGGCCACCCAACATACCCCAAATGACTCGAAACAGTAGCAGGGTCAACACGCCATAACCAAAGCGGAAATGCCAAACCATGGCCGAGCCGCCGATTTGGCCTGTGATTACCAAGCTCACAAAACAAAGTACCAACGCCCAATGAAACAGGCGCGTTGGGGCATCCCAGACGCGAACAAGCATGATCATGGAGTCCTTTCAAGATGCCGCTGTGTGATGCGGCGAATTCTCATACACTTTGCATCCCAATCCATTTGAGTTTAACGACGAAAGGTCAACCGTGAAAAAACTTACCGCCTGCCTTCTCGCTGTCACCGCGATCACCATGGCCGTACCCGCTTCGGCCCAATTTTCCAAACCTGAAAATGCCATCAAGTACCGCCAGAGCGGCATGTTCATGATGGCGCAAAACTTTGGTCGTGTGGCTGGCATGTCGGCAGGCAGAATTCCGTTTGACGCCAAGGTCGCAGCGGACAGTGCAGCGGTTGCCGAAATCATGTCCAAATTGCCCTGGGACGGGTTTGTGTCTGGAACCAGTGTGGGTCAGACCAAAGCCAAACCCGAAATCTGGACCAACAAGGCAAAATTTGACGACAATTCGAAAAAACTTCAGGCTGAAATGACCAAATTGGTAGCCGCGACCAAGTCAGGCAATCTCGACAACATCAAACTCGCGGTGAGTGCCACGGGCGCCGTGTGCAAGTCGTGCCACGACGAATTTCAGGCCAATTAATTCGCGCGGCGTGCGGGCATGCCGTGTACGCGGCAAGCCCGCTGTGTCTGGATTCAGGAAGCGCCAAAATAGCGGTCCAGGAATATTTGGCGCTGCGTAATCCTGATGGCTGATTCTTCTTCGCTGAGGTTGTTGCCACGAGCCAATGCCGTTCTGGTGTTTGTCGTCTTTGCTTTTGCCTATTTTCTCTCGTCGCTGATACGTGCCGTCACGGCTACGCTGTCGCCCACACTGACCCAGGAATTGGGTTTGACTGCAAAAGACCTGGGGCTACTCGCTGGTGGCTATTTCTTGGGCTTTGCCGCGACCCAGTTGCCTTTGGGAGCCTGGCTGGATCGGCACGGTCCAAAAAAAGTGATTTTGTATTTTTTGCTGATCGCGGTGATGGGCTGTCTGGCTTTTGCCATGGCAAACAGCTTTCAGGGCTTGTTGTTTGGGCGCTTTCTCACGGGTGTAGGTGTGAGCGCCTGCCTGATGGCGCCGCTGACCGGCTACCGTCGGTGGTTGGCTGCCCACTCGCAAATACGCGCCAATTCCTGGATGCTGATGACGGGCTCCATGGGCATGGTGGCATCCACTTTGCCAGTGCAGTGGATGATGCCACTGGTGGGCTGGCGTGTGCTCTTTGTTGGTTTGGCGGTCCTGCTGGTGTTGGCCATGTTGCTGATCGCCTGGCGAGCGCCGCGTTGGCAGACGGTGAGGCCGGACCAGGAGCCAGAACACGCGGTGCCGCCCGGTTATGCTGCTGTCTGGCGTCACCCTTATTTCAGAAGAATGGCGCCCATGGCATTTTTCATTTATGGCGGAATGGTCGCCATGCAAACCCTGTGGGTTACGCCGTGGATGATTCGTGTGGCTGCTTACTCGCCCTTGCAGGCGGCTACTGGCTTGTTTTGGCTCAATATCGCCATGTTGAGCAGTTTTTGGGTTTGGGGCATGTTCTCCCCCTGGTTGTCCAGTCACGGATATGGCGCTGATCGCCTGATCCGTTATGGCCTGCCCCTGAGCTTCGTACTGCTTGCTTTGATCGTTGCGACTGGACCAGCGATTGGGGGGTGGGCGGCGCTCGTTTGGGCGCTTTATTGCATGAGCTGCACCTTTATTTCGTTGGCACAGCCGGCTGTCGCCATGGTCTTTCCCGCCAATCTGGCCGGTCGCGCCCTGTCGTCGTACAACTTGTTGATATTTGCCGGCGTTTTTGGGGTTCAGTGGGGCATTGGCCTGGCCATTGACGGTTTTCGTGCCCTGGGATGGCAGGAGATTTCAGCCTTTCAGATGGCCATGACCGGCTATTTGCTTTGCACGGTGGCGGCATACACGTACTTTTGGGCAACAAAAAGCCATAATCCGCAAACGTGTTGAAACATTTGTGCCACTACCAGCCAACCTAATCACTGCAGCACCCGCTAAAGACATGAACAACGGTATTTTCATCATTGCGCATGCGCCCCTGGCGACCGCTTTGCGTCAGTGTGTGCTGCATGTTTTTCCGGAAGCGGCTGCATCGCTGGCGGTGCTTGATGTGCAGCCCAACACGCCGGTCGAAGAGTCCCTGGCGACGGCCCGCTTGACCATGGCCTTGCTCAATGCCGAACGCACGCTGATCCTGACGGACATGTTCGGTGCAACACCCTGCAACGTGGCGCAGAAACTCGTCGATGGGGTAAATTCCCGGCTGGTTGCCGGTGTCAACCTGCCAATGCTGTTGCGGGCCGTCACCTACCGCAACGAATCCATGGATGCTTTGGTGGCTCGCGTGCTCGCCGGCGGCACACAGGGTGTCATGCAAGTCGCCATCACGGCACCGCAAAATCAGCAACGAAAACAAAATGATCAAAACCACGACCACCATCAACAATAAATTGGGGCTCCATGCGCGCGCTTCTGCCAAGCTGACCAAGCTGGCAGGAAGTTTTCCTTGTGAAGTCTGGATGTCGCGCGGCGAGCGCCGCGTCAACGCCAAAAGCATCATGGGTGTCATGATGCTGGCCGCCGGGATGGGCACGCAGGTTGAAATTGAAGTTGATGGTGAACAGGAACAACAAGCCATGGAGGCCTTGTTGGCGCTGGTGGCGGACAAGTTCGGAGAAGGTGAATGACGTTTGCCATTCACGGCCTGGCAGTGGCTCGGGGCATTGCCATCGGGCGCGCGGTGCTGGTGGCTTCCAGCAGGCTCGATGTAGCGCATTACTTCATCGAACCCTCGCAGGTCGCTTCTGAAATAAGCCGGGTGCGTGACGGCCGGGACGCCGTCGTGGCGGAAATTCGTCGCTTGCAGACCAGCATCAGCCACATGGGACCCAAGGAAACGCCCCATGAGCTGACAGCGCTGCTTGATGTCCACCTGATGTTGTTGCAGGATCAGGAGATGGGGTGCAGCACTGGATCAAGGATCGTCTTTATAACGCCGAGTGGGCGCTGACCTCGCAGCTCGATGTCGTGGCGCGTCAGTTTGACGAGATGGAAGATGAGTACCTGCGTGAGCGCAAGGCGGATCTGGAGCAGATCACCGAAAAAGTCTTGCGCGCCATGCGTGGCGTGTCGTCTCCCCTGATTCAACCTTTGGGGCGCTCAGGGCGGCACACCTCGCAACAGGATTTGTTGCTCGATGACACGGTGGATGTGCCCCTGATCCTGGTGGCGCATGATCTTTCGCCGGCCGACATGCTGCAGTTCAAGCAAAGCGTCTTTGCCGGTTTTATCACCGATGTGGGCGGCAAGACCTCACATACCGCGATCGTGGCACGCAGTCTGGACATCCCTGCTGTGGTCGGGGCGCGTTTGAGCAGCCACCTGATCCGGCAGGATGACTGGGTGGTGATCGACGGTGATGCGGGGGTGGTGGTGGTGGACCCGTCGCCGATCATCCTGGCGGAATACGGCTTCAAGCAGCGTCAGGTCGAACTTCAGCGCGGCCGTCTGGCGCGCCTGTTGCACACCCCCGCGGTCACGCTGGATGGCGAAAAAATTGAACTGCTGGCCAATATCGAAATGCCGGATGATGCCAACGCAGCCTTGAAGGCCGGCGCGGTTGGCGTGGGACTGTTCCGCAGCGAATTCTTGTTCATGGGCCGGCACGGCAAACTGCCCAACGAAGAAGAACAGTACCTGGCCTACCGGCGCGCGGTGGAGGGCATGCAGGGCTTGCCGGTCACGATCCGGACGGTCGATGTCGGCGCCGACAAACCGCTGGACGACACACTGCGCGACGATGCCCACCTGAATCCGGCGCTGGGCTTGCGTGCAATTCGCTGGAGTCTGGCCGACCCGGCCATGTTCCTGACGCAACTGCGTGCCATTTTGCGCGCCGCGGCCTTTGGTCAGGTGCACCTGCTGATCCCCATGCTGGTCCACGCGCGGGAAATCCGCCAGACCATGGCGCTGATCGACCACGCCAGGGTGCAACTGGACAACCGTGGCGTGGCCTACGGCCCGGTCAAGATTGGCGCCATGATCGAAATCCCTGCCGCCGCGCTGACGCTCAAGGTGTTTCTCAAGTACTTCGATTTCTTGTCCATCGGCACCAACGACCTGATCCAGTACACATTGGCCATCGACCGGGCTGATGAATCGGTGGCGCATCTTTATGACCCGATGCACCCGGCGGTCTTGCGACTGGTGGCCAACACCATTGCGGAGGGCCACGCGCAAGGCAAACCGGTCAGCCTGTGTGGCGAAATGGCGGGTGATGTCAGCATGACCCGCTTGCTGCTGGGCATGGGCCTGCGTAATTTCTCCATGCATCCGGCACAAATCCTGGCGGTCAAACAGGAAGTCCTGCGTGCCGACATCAGCAAGTTGACCTCCTGGGCCGAACAGGTGCTTGCCGAAGATGAACCCATGGTCCAGCCGCAAAAATCGGCTTGATGGCGCCCCGGTCAGTCAGAAAAGCCGGAACACCATCGG
>JBEGLK010000100.1:0-7511 GCA_041183605.1 Pseudomonadota bacterium | reverse complement strand
ATATGGCGGTGGAATTGGCCTTGAAAGCGCGCGGCGTGCCGTTGGTTCGTGCCAAGGTGGGTGACCGTTACGTGCTCGAAGAACTCGAAAAGAACAAATGGCTGCTTGGCGGCGAAGGTTCGGGCCACCTCCTGGCGCTCGACCAGCACACCACCGGTGACGGTCTGATTTCTGCCTTGCAGGTCTTGCAGACCAGTGTGCGCAGCGGCAAGTCGCTGGCGGAGCTGCTCGATGGCGTCACGCTGTTTCCGCAGACGCTGATCAACATCCGACTACAACCCGGACAAGACTGGCAGACCAGCGCCATGCTCGAGTCGGAAACCTGTGCGGTCGAGGCTGAGTTGGGCAAAAACGGGCGGGTGTTGATCCGGGCCAGTGGCACCGAGCCGCTGGTGCGGGTGATGGTCGAGGCGCGTGACCCGGCCCAGGCCAAGGCCTGTGCCCAGCGCATTGCCAATACCATCAGCGCCTGAGATGGCCGTGGCTACATCTCTGACGCTTTGTCAGGCCGACTACGGCAACCCGCTGCACATGCGGGCGCTGCTGGATTTGCTCGACGGGTATGCGCGTGACCCCATGGGTGGCGCCGAGCCTCTGTCTGATTTTGCCAAGACCAATTTGCCACAGGCGCTGGCGGCTCGGCCTCACATGTTCAGCGTGCTCGCCTTTGACGAGTCTGCGGGCGGTCTGCCGGTGGGTCTGGTCAATTGCGTCGAGGGTTTTTCCACTTTCGCCTGTCAGTCACTGGTCAATGTGCATGACGTGGTGGTGGCCGCGTCACACCGGGGCCAGGGTGTGGCGGCGCAGATGTTGGCGCTGGTGGAGCAACTGGCGCGCGAGCGCGGGGCCTGCAAGCTCACGCTGGAGGTGCTCGAAGGCAATACACCGGCGCAAAAGTTGTACCGGCGCCTGGGTTTTGACAACTACCAGCTCGACCCGGCCATGGGTCAGGCGCAGTTCATGCAAAAGTGGCTATGAACTGGCTCAAAAAACTCCCTGGCTTTCAGCGCACGCCTTATGGTTTCGAATGGCACCTGCTGCGTTTGATGCCGCGGGTGCTGGTGCTGGGCACGTTGTTGCCCTTGCTGTTGTCGGCGCTGGCGCGGCTGTTTTTCACGCAGGGCTCAGTGGCCGAGATCGAGCGCAAGATCCTGCTTTTTGACTTTGGCATGATTGGATTGGGTGTGCTGGTTTGGACCGCCGTCGTGACCGTATCTTTTGGCTGCGTGATCGTCTGGCTCATGAAAGGCCCGGCCTACGTGGCCGATGGTTACGAAGTCTCCCACAGCGACAAGCCCAAGCCCGATTGACCCGTTTCCCACATCCATGCATACCTTTCTCTGGCACGACTACGAAACCTTTGGCGCCAACACCCGGCAGACCCGGCCGGCGCAATTTGCCGCCATTCGCACCGACGCTGAGCTGAATCCCATCGGTGCGCCAGTCATGTTGTACTGCCAGCCTGCCAATGATTTTCTGCCAGACCCGCAAGCCTGTCTGATCACCGGCATCACGCCCCAGGAATGTCTGGAAAAAGGCCTGCCCGAACACCTGTTTGCGGCGCAAATCGAACAGGTTTTCAGCCAACCCGGCACCGTGGGCGTGGGTTACAACACCATTCGTTTCGACGATGAGATCACGCGCTTCATGTTCTGGCGCAACCTGATCGACCCCTATGCGCGTGAGTGGCAAAACGACTGCGGTCGTTGGGACCTGCTTGACGTGGTGCGCACCGCCTATGCCTTGCGTCCGGATGGCATCCAGTGGCCACTCAAGCCCGACGGCAAACCCAGTTTCAAGTTGACCGACCTCAGCGCCGCCAACGGCCTGATACACACGGCAGCACATGACGCCTTGAGCGACGTGCAAGCCACCATCGCGTTGGCGCGACTCATCAAGACCGCGCAGCCCAAGCTCTTTGATTTTTGTTTCGGGCTGCACAAGAAAGACCGCGTCATGGCCGAGCTAGGCTTGCCCACCACGCTGACCCACGCGCGGCCGTTCCTGCACATTTCTGGCATGTTTGCCCCGGAGCGCGGCTGTCTTGCGCTGATGTGGCCATTGGCCATGCATCCAGCCAACAAAAACGAGTTGCTGGCCTGGGACCTGGCTTTCGACCCAACTGAGCTCGCCAGCCTCAATGCAGAGCAGATCCGCTTGCGCCTGTTCAGCAAATCTGCCGATCTGCCCGAGGGCATGAGCCGGCTGCCGGTCAAGTCGGTGCACCTCAACAAGTCGCCCATGGTCATGAGCAATCTCAAGGTGCTGAGCCCGGCCATGGCCGAACGCTGGGGCTTCGACGTGGCAGCCCAGTTGCAGCATGCCGCCGCCGCCCGTGATTTGCCCGACATGAGCGCCATCTGGGCCCAGGTGTTTGCCCGTCCGCAGGCGGCGCCGGTTGATGTGGACGAAGACCTGTACGGCGGGTTTGTCGGAAATTCGGACCGTCGCCGGCTCAATGATTTGCGCCGCTGCAGTCCGGACCAACTGGCCAGTGCCAAACCTGCGTTTGAAGATGCACGTTTGTCAGAGTTGTTGTGGCGTTACCGGGCGCGCAATTTCCCGCAAAGCCTCAGCACAGAAGAATCCCAGCGCTGGGAAGCGCACCGCGCGGCACGCCTGTTTGACGGTGAGGGCGGGGCGCTGACACTTGACGCCCTGTTTGAAGAACTCGACCAACTCGCTGAAAGTGCCAGCGAGCGCGACGAAACCATCCTGGGCGCGCTGTACGACTACGCCTCCGAGATCGCGCCGCAGCGCGCTTAATTCAATTCCGGTGCCTCTGGAAACGTCCTGATCGCGGTCTTGGGCCGAAAGGCCTTGCACACCGCTTCATCGGTTTCCAGGTACGGTCCGCCAATCAGGTCGATGCAATAAGGCACGGCGGCAAAGATGCCGGGCACAACCGATTTGCCATCGCCGTCGCGCAGGCCTTCTAGGGTTTCTGCGATCGACTTGGGCTGGCCCGGCAGGTTGATGATGAGACTCTGCTTGCGGATCACGGCCACCTGGCGTGACAGGATGGCCGTGGGCACAAAGTGCAGGCTGATCTGGCGCATCTGTTCACCAAAACCCGGCATTTCCTTGTGCGCCACCGCCAGCGTGGCCTCGGGTGTGACGTCGCGCAGTGCAGGGCCGGTGCCACCGGTGGTGAGCACCAGGGCGCAGCCGGCGTCCACCAGTTCGATCAGTGCGGCGCTGATGTCAGCCTGCTCGTCAGGAATCAGGCGCGGTTCGAACTGCAGCGGGTTTTTCAAGGCGCGGCTGAGCCAGTCCTGCAGCGCGGGCAGACCCTTGTCGACATAAACGCCTGTCGATGCGCGGTCGCTGACCGACACGATGCCGATCTTGACGCTCGGGTAAGGGTTGGCAGCAGGCGTGTTCATGAGGCCTCTTTGGCGGGACTGAATGGAATGGTGTTGTCGTCGTTGGGCGGAATGGCGCTGAGTTGCTCGCGCACCAACTGGAAGATTTCACGGTAGGCGCGGCCATGGCGGGGCAGGGCGCCCGGCTTGGAAGGTTTGGCGTCCTTGCGTGCCTGGCGAATCAGCGCGCGCAGTTCCTGGCTGTCGCAGCCGGGGTTGAGGTTGATCCACTGGGCGGCGGCATCGTCGTCGGCAATCAGGCGGTCGCGCCAGATTTCAGCTTGGTGCAGCATGAGTTTGTCTTCGGCCGAGCCCGTGGCCTCTTCCAGGAGCGCCTTCTTGACGGCTTCGAGCACCTCGGGTTCGAGTTTGCGCATGAGTTTGCCGATGAATTGCATCTGGCGGCGCTTGCCCTCGAAGTTGGTGATGCGTTTGGCGTCGGCCAGGGCATCCTTGAACTTGTCGGACAGGTCCAGCCGCGCCAACAGATCGGCGCGTAATTCCACCAGGTCGGCGCCCAGCTTTTGCAGCTCGGTACTTTCGCGTTTGAGGTCGGTACGGCTTTGTTCGTCAGTACCTTTGAGCTCGGCCTTGAGCTCGAGGTCGCGTTCGCTGCCCTCGGCGACGAACTCACCACGCACGAAATAGCCTTTTTTGAGTTTTCTTGACATAGACAAGTATCATAGCCGCGCTATGAACAAATCCAACACGCCCCAGCGCGCTTCCAAGTCGAGCCGCAACGCCCCCAATTCCACCGCCCAAGCCACGGATGTACCGGCCAACGGCTTCAGTTACAGCCGCACATTTTTCGAAGGTCTGGTCGATTCGGCCCTGGCCCACGCCAAAAAACTCGGTGCCACTGATGCCGCGGCACATGCTTCGGAAGGCTGTGGCCTGAGCGTTTCGGTGCGCAAGGGCGAACTGGAAAATGTGGAGCGCAACCGCGACAAGTCACTCAGCATCAGTGTGCATCTGGGCCAGCGCCGCGGCAACGCCAGCACTTCCGACTTTTCTCAGGCGGCGATCGAGCAGACGGTACAGGCCGCGTTTGACATTGCCCGCTTCACCGCCGAAGATCCATTCGCTGCCCTGCCGGACGTCGCCGACATTGCCCGGCCCGAGGAGCAGCGTACCGATCTGGAGCTGTTCTTTCCTTGGGCCGTCACCAGCGAGCAGGCGGCGCAGATCGCGTTGCGAGCCGAGGGTGCCGCCTTGGCCGTGGATAAACGCATCACCAACAGTGAAGGAGCCGGTGTGTCGGCACAGCAGTCGCACTTTTTCAGCGCCCACACCCATGGTTTTCGGGGCGGATATGCCACTTCACGCCATTCGGTGTCGGTGTCGCCGATCGCCGGCCGGGGCAATGACATGCAGCGTGATGCCTGGTACACCTCGCAGCGCAACGCGGACGAGCTGGCGTCGCCCGAGGCGGTGGGGCGTTATGCCGCCGAGCGCGCCTTGAGCCGCCTGCGCTCGCGCAAGATCGCCACCACCGAGTGTCCAGTGCTGTTCGAGTCGCCGCTGGCGGCGGGTTTACTGGGCAGTTTTGTGCAGGCCGTCAGCGGTGGCGCCTTGTACCGCAAGAGCAGCTTTTTGCTCGACAGCCTGGGCAAACCGGTGTTTCCCAAACACATTGACATTCTGGAAGACCCTTTTGTCAAACGTGGCAAAGGCAGTTCCCCTTTCGACGACGAAGGTGTGCGGGTGCAGGCGCGCTGCGTGGTCGAGGCGGGGAAAGTGCAGGGTTACTTTTTGGGCAGTTATTCGGCGCGCAAACTCGGCATGAAAACCACCGGTAACGCCGGTGGATCGCATAACCTGACACTCACATCGCGTCTGACCCGCGCTGGCGACGGTTTGGAGGCCATGTTGCAGCGCCTCGGTACCGGCCTGTTTGTGACCGAACTGATGGGCAGTGGCGTGAACTATGTGACCGGCGACTATTCGCGCGGCGCCAGCGGTTTCTGGGTGGAAAACGGCCGCATTGCCTTTCCCGTCCACGAGATCACGATTGCCGGCAACATGAAGTCCATGCTCAAGGGCATCGTGGCGGTGGGCGCAGATGTCTACAACTATGGCGCCAAAACCGTGGGCTCGATCCTGATCAACAAGATGAAAGTGGCTGGGAGTTAAGCGACGCCTGCGCTGCTGAACGGGTTGTCACTGCGAGCGAAGCGCGACAGTCCATTAACCCGCGAGGCAGGCTGTCCGGGCAGCTTCCTCATACTGGGGTACCAGAAATCGTTAGCCGCCCGGACGGCCTACCTCGCTGGACGCAGCGACCAAGGTTTGGTGGTCTCAATGCCCCAGGATTTTTGACAGGAAGTCCTTGCTG
Source organism: Pseudomonadota bacterium (assembly GCA_041183605.1). Classification (GTDB taxonomy): domain Bacteria; phylum Pseudomonadota; class Gammaproteobacteria; order Burkholderiales; family Burkholderiaceae_C; genus Rhodoferax. The sequence goes on along the minus strand of JBEGLK010000100.1, from coordinate 1,811 downwards.
CGTTCGCTTTGCGGATTGTTGAAGAAGTCGTGCGGGTTGTTCTGCTCGACGATCTGGCCCTGGTCCATGAAGATCACGCGGTCTGCCACCGCCTTGGCAAAGCCCATTTCGTGGGTCACGCAGAGCATGGTGATGCCTTCGTCGGCCATTGCAATCATCACATCCAGCACCTCCTTGATCATCTCGGGATCAAGTGCACTGGTGGGTTCGTCGAACAGCATGATTTTGGGTTTGAGGCACAGGGCGCGGGCAATCGCCACACGTTGTTGCTGGCCGCCGGAAAGCTGCAGCGGGTATTTGTTGGCCTGCTCGGCAATACGCACCCGGTTCAACTGGATCATGGCTTTTTCTTCAGCCTCTTTCTTGGGCATCTTGCCGACCCACATCGGTGACAGTGTCAGGTTTTCCAGAACCGTCAGGTGCGGGAACAGGTTGAACTGCTGGAACACCATGCCGACTTCCTTGCGCACCGCATCGATGGTCTTGACGTCGTCAGTCAGTTCCTTGCCATCGACAATCAGTCGGCCTTCCTGGTGTTCTTCGAGGCGGTTGATGCAGCGGATCAGCGTGGACTTGCCGGACCCGGACGGACCGCAAATGACGATGCGTTCTCCTTTGGCGACGGTCAGGTCAATGTCACGCAGCACATGAAAGTTGTTGCCGTACCACTTGTTGACTTTGTCAAAAATGATGAAGGGGGAAGGAGTGGTTTCAGCCATGTTTACCTCAGCGAAGCTTGCTCTTATTGACCTGCTTTTCAATCCATTTGCTGTAGCGCGACATGGAGAAGCAGAAAATGAAATAGATGATGGCAATGAACAGGTACCCTTCAATCTTGAACGGGCGCCAGTTGGCATCGGAGTTCAGCGCCAGACTCATGGAGCCGGTGAGTTCGTACAGGCTCACAATGGTGACCAGTGAGGTGTCCATGAAGGTGGCGATGAAGTTGTTCATCACGCCTGGCACCACCATCGCAAGTGCCTGCGGCAGCACGATTTTGCGCTGGGTTTGCCTTGGGGATGGCCTGCAAGCCACCACGGATGACCTCGGCCATGTAGGCAGCGGCAAACAGGGTAATGCCCGCCATGACACGGATCAGCACGTCGATGTTGAAGCCTGGTGGCATCAGCAGCGGAAACATGAAAGAGGCCATGAACAGCACCGAGATCAGCGGGACGCCCCGGATCAGCTCGACATAAATGGTGCAAACGGCCCTGATCGCCGGCAGGTTGGAGCGCCGCCCCAGCGCGATCAGCAAGGCGATCGGAAAAGCGGCAGTCATGCACAGCGTGGACAGCAGAATCGTCAGGGGCAAACCACCCCAGCGGTCGGTTTCAACCCAGCTGAGGCCGAACACACCGCCAAACATGATGGTAAAAAACAGCGCGAATACCACCACCCACACGCCGGCCAGCCAGGCTTTCCAGAAGGCGCGGGTGCAGCTCATGACAACCAGACCGATCAACAACAGCGTAGACACCAGGGGGCGCCACTGTTCGTCAAAGGGGTAACGGCCAAAGATGATGAGGCGGAATTTCTCAACGATCACGCCCCAGCAGGCACCTGCGCCGTCGGCATGGCAACTGTCGTAGTTGGGCACCCAGACGGCATCGACCAGCAGCCATTTGAAAAACGGCGGCAGCAAGTACAGCATGGCTGCCACAATGGTCAGCGTGCCCAGTGAGGTGCTCCAGTCGCCGAACAGGTTGGCGCGGGTCCAGGCCACCAGACCTTCGGTATTGACAGGCGCTGCTCGGGCGGGGATGGGATGAAAAGTTTTTGCGGTCACGGCATGTTCCTCAACGTTCCTT
>JBEGLK010000099.1:0-6864 GCA_041183605.1 Pseudomonadota bacterium | reverse complement strand
CTGACCGGCCCCGCAGTCTTCCTGGCATCCGATGATTCGGACTATGTGACTGGCGCGGTCTTGACGGTGGATGGCGGGTTCACGGTTTCGGTGGACTAAGTCTTCCATTACGGTCGCCAATTTGCCCGGCGGCCCCTTGATGAACTGTTTAGCATCAATCAGGCAATGAAAAAGGCCTCCAAGTGTTCAAGCTTGGAGGCCTTTTTGTAAGTTCTTGGTCGGAATGAGAGGATTCGAACCTCCGACCCCTTCGTCCCGAACGAAGTGCGCTACCAGGCTGCGCTACATTCCGATTTCTGACTCGGAGACATCAGGATTGACGCTCCAGCAGTTGAGCCGCTAATTGTATCAAACACTGTCTGTGCGCATTGTCGGGTAACTGCTGCGCTGCGCTGATGGCGCGGCGTGCCTCGGCTGCAGCTGCCTGGCGTGCCACGTCCAGGGCGCCGGTGGATTGCACAACGGCCACCACCTGGTCAATCATCTCAAGTTTGCCGGTTTCAATGGCACCCTGAATGAGTTCGCGTTCGCTTGCGTTGCCGCGTTGCATGGCTGCGATCAACGGCAGTGTTGTTTTGCCTTCGCGCAAGTCGTCGCCGAGATTTTTGCCCATGACAGCCGCATCGCCTGTGTAGTCAAGCACGTCATCTATGACCTGAAAAGCTGTGCCCAGTGCCTGTCCGTAGTCGGCACAGGCTGCTTCGATTTCGGGGCTGGCGTTGGCCAGTATGGCGCCTACACGTGCGCTGGCCTCGAATAACTTGGCGGTTTTGGAACGAATTACTTGCAAGTAACCGGCTTCATCCAGTGCGGCATTGTGCATGTTCATCAATTGCATCACTTCACCTTCGGCAATGATGTTGGTGGCGTCGGCCAGCACTTCCATGATGCGCATGTTTTGTGCATCGACCATCATCTGAAAGGCGCGGGAATATAAAAAGTCACCGACCAGGACACTGGCCGGATTGCCAAAGGTTTCATTGGCAGTGGCATTGCCACGGCGCATGGATGAGTCGTCCACCACATCGTCGTGAAGCAGGGTGGCGGTATGAATGAATTCCACCACGGCTGCCAGGTTGAAGCGCTGCGCACCCTTGAAGTCGAGAGCGCCACAGATCAGCAATAACAAAGCGGGTCGCAAGCGCTTGCCGCCCGCAGAGATGATGTAACGCGACACCTGGCCCACCAGTGGCACACCGGAGTCGAGACGCTTGGCAATGACCTGGTCAACCTCGTGCATGTCCTGCGCGATGATCGCCGTGGAGCTGGATTTGTTGGTGTGTGTGGCGTGCAAGACAATGGCCCGGTTAATTGCGCACATTATAGAAAACCGGCGCACTGCATTCGCCTCGTCATGGGCAGATGTTTAAGTGAATTTGCCAAAAACGAATCTTGTGTGATAATACCCGGCTCTGCGAAAATTCGTTTGCAGGGTTAATCTTTGAAGAGGTCAATATGTACGCGGTCATAAAAACCGGTGGCAAGCAATATCGTGTTGCTGCTGGCGAAAAAATTAAAGTAGAACAGATTGCTGCGGATGTAGGCCAAGAGATTGTGATCGACCAGGTTCTGGCAGTCGGAAGCGGCGCAGAGCTCAAGGTGGGCACACCCTTGGTGTCCGGTGCAACTGTCAGTGTCACGGTGCTGGCACATGGCAAACACGACAAGGTCAGCATTTTCAAAATGCGCCGTCGTAAACACTATCAAAAACGTCAAGGTCATCGTCAACAGTTCACGGAACTGCTGGTTGGTGCAATTACTGCATAAGGAGCACGGGTCATGGCACATAAAAAAGGCGGCGGCTCGACGCGAAATGGGCGTGATTCCAAGCCCAAAATGCTCGGTGTGAAGATGTTTGGCGGTCAGTTGGTTGCCCCTGGCGCGATCATCGTGCGCCAGCGCGGTACACAATTCCACCCGGGTGCCAATGTTGGTATTGGCAAGGACCACACTCTGTTTGCATTGACAGAAGGTCATGTGACGTTCGCCACCAAGGGTGCATTGAATCGTCAGACAGTGAGCGTGACAGCAGCGGCTTAATAGCTGACGTTGTCCCCACGCAAGACCCTGCGCATGGCGCGGGGTTTTTCATTTATAAGGCCCTGGCATGAAGTTCGTTGACGAAGCCTACATTGATGTCTCCGCTGGAGACGGTGGCGCTGGCTGCGTCTCGTTTCGGCATGAAAAGTACAAAGAGTTTGGTGGTCCCAATGGGGGTGACGGTGGTCGTGGCGGCCATGTCTTTGCGGTCGCAGACCCCAATCTCAACACCTTGGTCGATTACCGGTTTTCGCGCAGGTACGATGCCCAACGCGGCCAGCATGGCATGGGCTCCGACATGTTCGGTGCCGCCGGCGACGACATCACGCTCAAAATGCCGGTGGGCACCATCATTTCCGACGCTGAAACTGGTGAAGTGCTGTTTGAACTGCTCAAGCCCGGTGAAGTGATCACTATTGCCAAGGGTGGTGACGGCGGTTTTGGCAATTTGCGCTACAAGAGTGCCATCAATCGTGCGCCGCGGCAAAAAACGCCCGGTTGGCCCGGTGAAAAGCGCAACCTCAAGCTGGAACTCAAGGTACTGGCCGATGTGGGACTGCTTGGTATGCCCAATGCGGGTAAATCGACACTGATCACGGCCATTTCGAACGCTCGCCCGCGCATTGCCGATTACCCGTTCACCACTCTGCACCCTAATTTGGGGGTGGTGCGGGTTGGGCCTGAGCAGAGCTTCGTGGTGGCCGATTTGCCCGGTTTGATTGAAGGTGCCTCTGAAGGTGCCGGTCTGGGGCATTTGTTCCTGCGCCATTTGCAGCGCACCCGCTTGTTGCTGCACGTGGTCGACATGGCACCTTTTGACGATGGTGTGGATACCGTGGCCCAAGCCAAGGCGATTGTCAACGAGCTTAAGAAATACGATACCGCGCTATACAAAAAGCCGCGCTGGCTGGTGCTCAACAAGCTTGATATGGTGCCAAATGAAGAACGCGACGCCTTGGTCAAGGATTTTGTCAAGCGCTTCAAATTCAAGGGGCCTGTGTTTGAAATTTCAGCATTGACGCGCGAAGGTTGCGAGCCGCTGATCAAGGCCGTCTACAAGCACATCAGCGCAGAGCAAAAAACTGAACTGGCGCCCGAGGTCATAGATCCGCGTTTTGCGGGGTCTGTTGAACCAGGTCAAAAATGAGTTGCCCAAGAGGCTCAAATGGCTCAAGAACAAGAAACTTCAGCATTGCGTGATGCGCGTCGTGTCGTCGTCAAGGTCGGCTCCAGCCTGGTGACCAATGATGGTCGTGGTCTGGATGAGGCCGCGATTGGTGAGTGGTGCCGGCAAATGGCGGCCCTGGTGCACCAGGGCCGCGAGGTCATCATGGTTTCCAGCGGTGCCATTGCCGAAGGCATGAAACGTCTGGGCTGGGCCAAGCGTCCGCATGAAATCCATGAATTGCAGGCGGCAGCGGCAGTCGGGCAGATGGGGCTGGCGCACATGTATGAGACCAAGTTGCGTGAAAACGGGCTGGGGAGTGCCCAAGTGCTGTTGACGCACGCAGATCTGGCGGATCGCGAGCGCTACCTGAACGCGCGTTCCACACTGTTGACATTGCTCAAGCTCAGCGTGGTGCCGGTCATCAATGAAAACGACACTGTCGTCAACGATGAGATCAAGTTTGGCGACAACGATACGCTAGGTGCTCTGGTGGCCAATCTGGTTGAAGCTGATGCGCTGATTATCCTGACCGATCAAAAAGGATTGTTCACGGCCGATCCTCGCAAAGATGCCAATGCCCGGTTCGTACATGTGGGGCAGGCTGGTGATGCCGCGCTGGAGGCTATGGCCGGCGGTGCCGGCTCCAGCTTGGGACGAGGTGGCATGATCACCAAAATCCTGGCAGCCAAGCGTGCTGCAGGCTCCGGGGCATCGACCGTGATTGCCTGGGGCCGCGAACCCGATGCCTTGTTACGCCTTTGTCAGGGAGAGGCGATTGGCACCTTGCTGGTGGCACCGACTCAAAAAATGCAGGCGCGCAAGCAGTGGATGGCCGATCACCTGCAATTGCGGGGTGCGGTCACGGTAGATGCCGGGGCGGTGGCCAAATTGCTGGGCGACGGGTCGAGTTTGTTGCCGATCGGCATGACAGGTGTGGAGGGTGATTTTTCGCGCGGTGACGTGATTGCCATCCGCGACCCACAAGGGCTTGAAATCGCCCGTGGACTGACCAACTACGCCTCGACCGAGGCGCGCCTGATTTGTCGCAAGCCTTCCAGCCAGTTTGAAACCCTGCTGGGTTATTTGGGCGAGCCAGAAATGGTGCACCGCGACAACCTGGTGCTCAAACGCTGACATGCGTTGTGGCGTTCACCGATCTGATTGCTTATTTCCCTTTGATTCTTCGGACGATATCAGCCACCGATCTGGCGCTGGAACTGCCTTCACAGGCGCCTTGTTGCGCCAGCGCCAGTGCGTGTTTGGAGGGTTGCCTGTCGTTAAGTCCGCGCCAATCTGAGTCTTTCACCAAAGTCCAGGCGCCTTCGGCATTGGTTCTGGCATAACTCTTTACTTCCCCTGTGGCGCAGCGAATGCCTTCATAAAAAGCGGTCACGGTACCACTTGGGCTGACGGCCACCATGACATACCGCAGGATGCCGTCGGGCGTGATGCTTAATGTTGCCGGATCAACGCCAAATTTCATACTTACATAGTGTGGCATGTCAATGGCAATGCGCCGGTTGGGGTCAAATTTAGGCGGTGCAGGAACTTCGGTTTCTTTCCAGTCGGGATCATTGGCCAGGCCTTGTGCTTGCGCACCCAACAGGCAACAGGTCAAACTGAAAAGCAGCCAATTTTTCAAGGCGCGATGCGGACAGCGCAACGCTCGTGGTTCAGATTCAGGCATGTTGTTGTCCGGATGATGGGTCAGATTCAAGGGTGGCGCCCGGGGGCATTTCGAGGCTGGCATCGGGCATGTCAGTGCATGACTTTTCCAGATCAAGCGGTCGGATACTCTGACGCAGAAACCGGTTTCGATGTTCGTTGCGCGGCAAATAGCGCGCCAGCTCAGTGAGCGCAGTCACATAAACCTCGCGCTTGAATTCCACCACGGCATCCAGAGGTACCCAGTAATCATTCCAGCGCCAAGCGTCGAATTCGGGATGACTGGTGGCGCGCAGATTCAAATCCCAATCGTGACCGACGAGTTGCAACAAGAACCAGATTTGTTTTTGGCCTTTGTAAAAACCGCGCGAATCGCGGCGAATATAACGGTCTGGCACCTCATAGCGCAACCAGTCACGGGTGCGGGCCACAATGCGAACATGTTCGCGCTGCAGTCCAATTTCTTCATGCAATTCCCGAATCATGGCCTGTTCAGGGGTTTCACCCCGGTCAATGCCACCCTGCGGAAATTGCCAGGAGTGCGTACGAATCCGCTTACCCCAAAACACCTGATTTTTCTGGTTGAGCAGGACGATGCCGACGTTGGGCCTAAAGCCGTCCCGGTCAAGCATAATCAAACCCCAATTTTTAAATTGTCTTGATTATGCACAGCCTGGGCTGTGCGGCAAGCGACATAACCCTGACATATTGCTATAAATCGCCATGAGAGCCTCCCAATTCTTTATTTCCACCCTCAAAGATGCCCCGGCAGACGCCGAAATCGTCAGCCACAAGCTCATGATGCGTGCTGGCATGATCAAAAAGCTTGGTGCAGGCATTTACACGCTGATGCCCATGGGCCTGCGCGTGGTGCGCAAAGTGGAGGCGATTGTTCGTGAAGAAATGAACCGTGCTGGCGCGGTCGAGTTGGCGATGCCGGTGGTGCAACCCGCTGAGTTGTGGGCTGAAACCGGGCGTTTTGAAAAAATGGGCCCCGAGTTGTTGCGCATCAAGGACCGTCATGCCCATGATTTTGTGATTCAACCCACCAGTGAAGAAGTGGTGACGGACGTTGCCCGCCAGGAAATCCGAAGCTACAAGCAGTTGCCAAAGAATTTTTACCAGATTCAGACCAAGTTCCGGGACGAGCGGCGCCCGCGTTTTGGTTTGATGCGGGGGCGTGAATTCATCATGAAGGACGCTTACAGCTTTGACCGGGACCAAGCCTCTGCCAAGGCCAGCTATCAAGTCATGGCGCAAGCCTACCGACGCATTTTTGACCGTTTTGGACTGACCTACCGCGCGGTGGCGGCCGACAGTGGTGCGATTGGCGGCGATTTGAGTGAAGAATTCCAGGTCATCGCCGCTACCGGTGAGGACGCGATTGTTTAGTGCCCGGGGAGCGACTACGCTGCCAACATGGAAAAGGCAGAAGCGTTGGCGCCAGCAGGCCCGCGCGCCGCTGCCGCGCAAGTTCTGACAAAGACGGCAACGCCAGGTAAAAGCACCTGTGCTGAAGTCGCTGAGTTGCTGGGCTTGCCGCTGAAAAACACTGTCAAATCCCTGGTTCTGGCCACCGACACGCTCAATGAGCAGGGTGAAGTAGTGAAAACGCAGGTGTGGCTGCTATTGCTGCGTGGAGACCACGACATGAATGAAGTCAAGGTCAGCAAGTTGCCGGGACTGCAGGCTTTCCGATTTGCCACCTTGCCCGAGGTGGAGGATCATTTTGGTTGTTTGCCGGGATATTTGGGCCCGATTGGCCTGAAGAAGCCGGTACAACTGGTGGTGGATCGCGAGGTGGCTGTGATGTGTGACTGGGTCTGCGGTGCCAACGAGATGGATTTCCACATGACGGGCGTCAATTGGGGCCGGGATCTTCCCGAACCCACGCTGGTGGCGGATCTGCGCAACGTGGTGGCGGGCGATGCCTCGCCTGACGGTCAAGGTGCGCTGGCCATCGAGCGCGGTATTGAAGTCGGCCATGTGTT
>JBEGLK010000098.1:0-8720 GCA_041183605.1 Pseudomonadota bacterium | reverse complement strand
TTGCCGATCCACATCCTGTGGGTCAACCTGGTCACCGACGGCCTGCCCGGCCTGGCGCTGGCGGCCGAGCCCGCCGAGCGCGGCATCATGCAGCGCCCGCCGCGTGCCCTCGCCGAGAGCCTGTTTGCCAACGGCATGTGGCAACATATTCTGGGCTTTGGCTTGTTGATTGCCGGCCTGTGCCTTGGCGTGCAGGCCTGGGCGCTGGCCACCGGCCATGCCCACTGGCAAACCATGGTGTTCACTGTGCTCACGCTGTCACAAATGGCCCATGTGATGACGATCCGCTCGGAGCGCGAGTCAGTCTGGCAGCTCGGTCTGCGCAGCAACACCCCTTTGCTGTGTGCCGTATTGCTCACCTTTGTGCTGCAAATGGCGACCATTTATGTGCCGATGCTCAACCCGATTTTCAAGACACAGCCTCTGAGCTTCGTTGAACTGGGCATCTGCCTGGGCGCCGCCGCCATCGTTGGTGTGATGGTGGAAATTGAAAAAGCGTGGCGCCGCCGCAGGGCTCAAGCACCCGCTTCGGTCCCACCGGGCTAAGCGGCATCAACGACAGCTCAGGCCTCCACCTGCAGCAGGTTGTTGACACGGGTCACGCCCGGTGCCGACCAGGACGCACCTTCAGCGGCGTTGCGCTCGGCCCATGAATGAACCTGACCGCGCAAGGTGACCTCGCTGCCTTCTACCAACACCTCGATGCGGCGCGCCTCGCGCATCACCTGGCGGGTTAAAGCATCCTGGATGCGTTCACGCAGCTTGAGCGGCACCGGTAGCGTCTTGAGCTTGATGTTGTCGGTGACACCGACCACACCCTTGAGGGGCCGTACCATGCGCTCAACCGCCCGACGCTGGAAATTCCAGTCAAGGTCTCCGGTCAACGTCACCCAGCCCTGCTCCACGGTCACCTTGACCCGGTCCTGCGGCACCGAGGTATTCCAGCTCAATGCATGTTCTGCCGCCAGGGCAATTTCGGTGTCGCTGCGCAGGTGATCGCCGACCGGGATCACATCGATCTCGATGGCAAGCGCCTTGACCCCATTGACGCGCTCGGCAGCACGTTTGGCGGCCACTTTTTCTGCATAGGTGTCCACGTGGCCGGAAAGAGTCACCACACCTTCGTTGACCGTCACCCCGATTTTGGTCTCGGGAATCAACGGGTCCCACTGCAGCTCGGACAACACGTCCTTCTTGATTTCGGAGTCGGTCTTCATGGCATCTCCTGATGAAATTTCATCGATCAAACAATGCTGACCAGAATAGCCACGCGCGACACCATCGGATTGAGAATAATCAATGGGCAAGGCAGGCGTGCCTGGCGCATCAATCTGCCAGATGCTGGCCAAACCAGGCCGCCGCCTGCCTTGCTACCTGCGCTAGTGCGTCAGCCTCCTCAAACAAATGGGTGGCACCCGGCACGATGACGAGTTTTTTGGTGCATGACAGCAAGGCATAACTGGCCTGATTGAGCTCCAGCACACCCGCATCGAGGCCTCCAACCAGCAACAGTGTCGGTGAGCGAACCTTCAGCAGGTCCGACTGCCCGGTCAAAAACCTTCAGCAGGTCCGACTGCCCGGTCAAATCAGTGCGTCCTCCGCGTGACACCACGGCCTTGATCACGTTGCCCAAGGTCGCGGCGGCGCGCAAGGCGGACGCAGCACCTGTACTGGCACCAAAGTAGCCGATTGCAAGCGTACCAACCTCAGGTTGCGCTTGCACCCATCGGGTGACTTGCAACAGGCGCCGGGTCAACAGGGAGATATCGAAACGCATCTGGTAGTCGGTGTCTTCCTCCGGCGTCAAAAGGTCCATCAACAGCGTCCCCACTCGCGCAGCACCCTGGCGACGAAGTTGTTGCGCGGGCTGTGTCGACTGCTGCCACTGCCATGGGCAAACAGCACCAATCCCGCCGGATGGGCAGGAAGTTCAAGCAAGCCTTCGATGAACCCGTGATCTACCGGAATGTTTACCTGTTGTGACAGCCCGCCTTGATGAGTTGACTTCATTGATGAGACCTCCATTGACGTCAAAGCTTAATCCGGCCTGGTTCAACTGGACGTGTGAGTTATCAAGACTCCGGGCCCGCACAAGTTCATTGATCCATGCGCGATATCAAGGCATGGACAAATAATTGGGTAAAAACTGGTGCCTGCACCATGACCGGAGCAGTACCATGACCCTCAAGCACCTGACCCCCAACGAGCTGGCCCTCAGCATCGCCCCGGACACGCTCGGTTTCACGGACACTTCAGAATTACTGCAACAGGCACTGCCCTGGATCGGCCAAGCACGGGCGGAGACCGCAGCGCGCTTTGGGCTGTCCATGGACCAGCCCGATTACAACCTGTTTGTGCTGGGCGAAGTCGGCAGCGGCCGCTCGACCTTATTGAAGCAGCTGATGCGGGAGGTCGCCGCAAGCAAGTCGGTACCGCCTGACCTGTGTTACCTGCACAATTTTGATGCCCCTGAAAAACCGCGCGCCCTGCGCATGCCACCTGGTCAGGGCAAACTGCTGCGCCAGCTCATGGTGCAATTGTGCAAAACGCTGCAAAAGGAAATTCCGCAGCGGCTCGACGGCCCTGATTTCAAGGCCGAAAGCGCGCATCTTGAAAAAACCTACAAACAGGAAGAAGCCGGTGTTTATGCTGAACTCGATGCCTTTGCCGAAGCACGCAATTTTGCGCTTTACCGTGAAGACGGGCACTTGATCTTTACCTTGCTTGGGGCCAAAGGCAAGGCCCTGACCGAAAGCGAGGCGCGTTCCTTGCCCAAGGAGCAGCGCGCCCAAGTTGAACAGGCTGAGCAGGAATTACGCGCCGAGATTGCCCGCTACCTTGACAAGATCCGGCCCATTGAGCGCATCAAGAATGAAGGCCTGGCTGCGCTACGGCGCCAGATCATCAAGCCGCTGATGGAGCATGAGCTGCAGGAGATCCGGATGGAACTCAAAAAGCAGATCAAAGACACGGTCAAGCTAGGCCGTTACTTGGACCGGGTGATGCAGGACGTGCTGGACAACCTGGATGCCTTTCGCGCAGCGACTACCGATGCGGGAATCGATGACGAGCTCCGTCAGGAAGAATTGGCGACGGTGCTGGCGCGTTACCGGGTCAATCTGGTGGTGGACAACGGGGGGTTGACCGGCGCGCCGGTGATCATCGAGGACAACCCTTCCTTCCACAGCCTGTTTGGCAGCATCGAGTACCAGGCAGAAGAAGACGTGCTGCTCACCGACTTCTCACGCATTCGTGCCGGCAGCCTGCTCAAGGCGCATGGGGGCTACCTGATGCTGCATGTGCGTGACCTGCTGACCGACGACATGGTGTGGGAAAGGTTACGTCGGTTTTCACGGACCGGCCGCTTGCAGATTGAAGAACCCATGCAGATGTTTGCGCCCATGGCCACCGTGTCGCTGACACCCGAGGCGATGGACATCAGCGTCAAGATCGTGCTGATCGGTGCCACTGAAGAGTATTACCTGCTGCAGGAGGCCGACCCCGAGTTCGCCCGACGTTTTCGCGTCAAGGTGGATTTCGCAGAAAGTTTTGCCGCCGACGCCCAGACCTATGCTGCCTCGGCGGTGTTTGTGGGTCAGGCCTGCCAGCGCCTTGGCCTGCCCCACTTCTCGGCGGCAGCGGTGGCGCGATTACTCGAAGACGCTCACCGCGAGGTGGACGATCAGACGCGCCAGAGCGCCACGTTTGCCCGCATGGAGGCGCTGGTGATGGAGGCAGCAGCAGTATGCAACTCCCGTGACGGCAAACGGGTGGACTCTGGCGACGTGAGCGCCGCGCTACAGGCGCGCCGCCTGCGTCACAACTACCCGGACCAGCGCTTGCAGGAAACCATCACCGATGGTGACCGTCTGATCAGTCTGCAGGGTGCAAAGACAGGCCAGATCAATGGCCTGACCCAGATCGACCTGGGTGACTACCGCTTTGGCTTTCCGGTGCGGGTCACGGCGCGTACGTCGGCTGGCAAGGACGGCCTGGTCAACGTGGAGCGTGAGGTGGCGCTGTCAGGCCCAATTCACGACAAGGGTGTGCTGATCCTGCACAGTTACCTGTCGACCCTGTTTGCCGCCCTGGCGCCGCTGGCACTCGATGCCACCCTGGTGTTTGAGCAGGAGTACCACGGCATTGAAGGCGACTCGGCCTCATGTGCCGAGTTGTACGCCCTGTTGTCATGCCTGTCCGGCTTGCCCCTCAAGCAGGGCATCGCCGTCACCGGGGCGGTCAACCAGCACGGCGAAGTGCTGCCGGTGGGCGGCCTCAACGAAAAAATCGAGGGCTTTTTCCGGATCTGCGAGACGGCCGGGCTGAACGGCGAACAGGGGGTGCTTATCCCTGCTCGCAACCGGCGCCACCTGATGCTGGCGCCTGAGGTATCACAGGCCGTGGCACAGGGTCGCTTTCATGTGTACACCGCCGAACATGTGAGTGAAGGCATTGAATTGTTGACTGGCTGCAGCAGCGGCCTGCCTGGCACGACCGATGGCTACGCAAACGATACGGTGCTGGGGCGCGCCCAGGACACCCTGCTGGCCTACCGCCGGGCCTGCCATCTGGCAGACCATCCCACCGTCAGGCGCAAGCGCCTGCGCTAGGACTTCGAAAACCGTAACGCCAAAGCCTTAGGCATGGTTTGCCTTGTGGTTGTGCGCCAGTTCTGTCTTCGGGCCTGGCACTTTTTTGCGCGCCAGCAAGGTGTACATGGTGGGCACCACAAACACGGTCAACAAAGTGCCCAAGCTCATGCCACCCACAATCACCCAGCCAATTTGCTGACGGCTCTCCGCACCGGCGCCTGTCGCTATCGCCAGTGGCACCGCACCCAGCACCATGGCGCCGGTGGTCATCATGATCGGGCGCAGGCGCTGGGATGCCGACTGCTGGATGGCGGCCATGGTGTCCAGGCCCTCCTCACGCAACTTGTTGGCAAACTCGACAATCAAAATGCCGTGTTTGGTGATCAAGCCGACCAGCGTGATCAAGCCAATCTGGCTGAACACATTGAGCGTGCCACCGGACCACTTGAGCGCCACCAGAGCCCCCGCCATCGACATGGGCACACTGAACAGGATCACAAACGGATCAACAAAACTCTCGAACTGCGCAGCCAGCACCAGAAAGATGAAGACCAGCGCCAGCGCAAAAACCAGTGTGAGCGAATCCGACGATTTTTTGAATTCGCGGCTGATGCCGTTCAGATCGGTGGCGTAACCAGGCTTGAGAACTTTTTTGGCCGTGGCGTCCATGAACTGCAAGGCTTCGCCCACCGAATAAGTGGCCGACAGGTTGGAAGTGATGGTGGCCGAGCGTCGCTGACCAAAGTGGATCAATTCACGCGGCACCACCACTTCGCGGATTTTCACCAGGCTTGAGAGCGGAATCAAATCAGCAGCCTTGCCCCGGACAAATATCTTTTCAATGTCGTCAGGCGTGCTGCGCCCGGTGGGTGCGGTCTGCACGATCACGTCGTACTGCTCACCCTCGCGCTTGTAACGCGTGACCTTGCGCCCACCCAACAAGGTTTCGATGGCGCGTGCGATCAGGTCCACGCCCACACCCATGTCAGCAGCACGTTCCCGGTCCACTTCAAGCTTGATCTCGGGTTTGTTCAGACGTAAATCGGTTTCAACCTGAACAAAGCCGGGGTTTTTGGCCAACTCATCCTGAAACGCGCGCACCGTCTGCGCCAGGTTCTGGTAACTCTCGGAGGTGATGATGACAAACTCGATTGGTCGGCTGCTGAAGCCCTGACCCAGCGATGGTGGCGTGATCGGGGTGGCAGTCACGCCCGACAGACCCGACACGCGAGGCGTCATGGCACGCGCCATCTCCAGCGTGGTGCGTTTGCGCTCTTCCCAGGGAAGCGCCCTAAAAAAGATGTTGCCTTGCGACACCGTTGGGTTGCCGATAGTGGAAAAAATCCGGTCGAACTCGGGGTAATCTTTGGCAAGACCTTCAATGCTGCGTGCATACCGGTCGGTGTAAGCCAGGGTTGCGCCATCCGGGGCGTTGATACGCGCCAGCACCACACCGCGGTCCTCCATCGGGGACAGTTCGCGCTTGATGTCTCCCAGCGTCCACCACGTGACCAGTCCACTGGCCAACATCACCAGCAACACCAGGTAGCGACGTTTCAAGAACCAGGCCAGCAGCTTGCCATAGGTTGTTGTAATCCACTGAAGGAGGGTCTCCATATGCGAATCAAACCAGGTGGGATTCGGGTTATGGCGCAACAACAAGGACGACAACATCGGTGACAGCGTCAACGCCACCGTACCTGAAATCACCACGGCACCCGCCAGTGCCAGCGCAAACTCTGTGAACAAGCGCCCGGTGCGACCGGGTGAAAATGCCAGCGGCGCATACACAGCCACCAGCGTCATGGTCATGGCCACAATGGCAAAACCGACCTCGCGAGCGCCCCTGATGGCCGCCTGAAAGGGGGCCATACCCTCCTCGATGTGCCGGTAAATGTTTTCCAGCATCACGATCGCGTCGTCCACCACCAGACCAATCGCCAACACCAAGGCCAGCAGGGTCAGCGTGTTGATGCTGAAGCCCGCCATGGACATCAAGGCAAAGGTACCAATCAGGGACACCGGGATCGTGATCAGCGGGATCAATGAGGCACGCAATGTTCGCAAAAAGACAAAAATCACCAGCGCCACGAGCACAGCCGCTTCCACAATGGTGTGAAACACACCCTTGATGGATTGGTCAATGAACACCGAGTTGTCGTTGGCCACCTCAATTTGCACCCCGGGCGGCAAATCCCGGCGCAGCTTGTCGAGCAGTTTGATGACACCAGCCGACAAATCCAGCGGATTGGCCGTGCTTTGTTTGATCACACCCAAGCCGACCGAATCGCGACCATTCAAGCGTACAAAGGAGCGCTCATCTACCGGCGCTTCCTGCACACGCGCCACGTCACCGATGCGAATGGACTGGCCGTTGACCGTTCGGATCACCACTTGGGCAAATTCCTGCGGGCGTTGCAAGTCGGTGGCGGCCGTGACGTTGAATTCGCGCTGCTGACTCTCGATGCGTCCGGCAGGTACTTCCAGATTGGAGCGGCGCACGGCGTCCTCGAGGTCCTGCACGGTCAGTTTGTATGCAGCCAGCTTGTCCGGATCGACCCAGATGCGCATGGAGAACTTGCGCTCGCCGTACACATTGACTTCAGCCGCGCCCGGAGCCGTTTGCAGCAGAGGTTTGACCAGCGTGTTGGCCATCTCGGTCAATTGCAGCGGCGTGTGTGTGTCCGAGCTCAGGGCCATGAAGATCACCGGGAAGGACTCGGCCTCGACCTTGGCAATCACGGGCTCGTCAATCCCCTGTGGCAGGCGCTGGCGCACCCGCGTGACCTTGTCTCGCACATCGGCAGCGGCAGAATCGGCATCACGCGACAAGGCAAAACGCACCGAAATCTGGCTGCGCTCCTGGCGGCTGGTGGAGGTGATCACATCGACGCCTTCGATGCCCGAGAGGGAATCTTCCAGCACTTTGGTCACCTGGGCTTCCATCACTTCGCTGGAAGCACCGGCAAAAGTGGTGGTGACAGACACCACCGGCTCATCAATTTTTGGATATTCGCGCACCGACAGGCGATTGAAGGAGACCGCACCGATCAGCACGATCAGCAGCGACAACACGGTCGCAAAGACCGGGCGGCGAATGGAGGTTTCAGCCAGTTGCATGCTAGGTTCCTGGCAAATCAGCGGCTGGCGGAAGCAGCGGGAGCGGCTGACGCTACCTCAGCCGCGGCAGAAGCAGCCGGGCCGGCCGCAGAGGCTTTGCCCGCGGGTTTACCCAGGTTCACAACGCGCACCGGAGAGCCATCATTTTGCAGGCGCTGCTGCCCTGCCACCACCACGGTCTC
The DNA here is from genome assembly GCA_041183605.1 of Pseudomonadota bacterium. GTDB lineage: Bacteria > Pseudomonadota > Gammaproteobacteria > Burkholderiales > Burkholderiaceae_C > Rhodoferax. The sequence goes on along the minus strand of JBEGLK010000098.1, from coordinate 826 downwards.
GCCGGCAACCACTCCGTCCACCACTTCAACCTTGCCAGCGCGCCGCACGCCAAGCTTGACCTCTTGCCGCTTCGAGACAAACTGGCTGTCTGGCGGCAGTTTGCTACCTTCAGGCGGTGCCAGCAACTTGATGACAAATTGTTTGCCTCCTTGTGGCACGATCGCTTCTTCGGGCAGCATCAAGGCAGCATCATTGACCGAAAACACCGTGGTCACCCGAGCAAACATGCCCGAGCGCAGGGGTTGTTGCTCACCGGGTTTGGCTGAGTTGGTGACGACGGCTCGCACGCCAAGCGAGCGCCCATTGGGATCAAGCAGCGGATCGACCGCCTCGACTTTGGCCGTGAAGTTGCGCCCGGGCAATGCATCCAGCCGCAGTTCAACCGATTGTCCCGGCTTGACCTTGCTGCCCACACGCTCGGGCAGCCGGAAATCGACCATCATCTGGCGCGTATCTTCGACTGCCACCATATCGGCACCGTCCTTGACATAGTCGCCCACATTCACCAAACGAATACCGGCGGTGCCGTCAAATGGTGCACGCACGGCCATCCGTTCCAAGCGCGCCTGTGAGAGTGCCAGCTGGGCCTGCGCCACCTGCAAATTGGCGGCGCTGGTATCAAGCGACTGTTGCGCCAGGAACTTTTCGGCAACCAATTCCTGGGTGCGCTTGTAGTTGGCCTGGGCGATCGCCAGCTGCGCCTGCATTTGCTGCACTTCAGCCTGCTGCAGGTTGTTGTCGAACTGGACCACGATCTGGCCCTTGCGCACCGGACCGCCGTCCTTGAAATTCAGGGCGACAACGCGGCCAACCAACTCCGGCCGC
>JBEGLK010000097.1:0-6915 GCA_041183605.1 Pseudomonadota bacterium | reverse complement strand
GACCTGGAAGTGCCCATGATCGCGGCCATCAACGGCCATGCCATCGGTGCCGGGGGACGGTGGCGCCTGGCTGCTGCCACGCGTGATCGGCATGTCGCGTGCGGCTGAAATGATGCTCACGGGCGACACGATCAACGCGAGCAAGGCGATGGAGTGGAATCTGGTGTCGCAGGTGGTACCGCCGGATCAGTTGATGCCTCGCGCACACGATATAGCGCATCGCGCAAAACTCCTCGCACAGTATCCGCCTGACCAAGCGCCTGATGCGGGAATCGCTGCGTGCACCGTTCGACACCGTGCTAGAACTGTCGGCTGTTTACCAAGCCGTCTGTCACAAAACCCCGGACCATACCGAGGCGGTCGATGCATTCCTGGAAAAGCGGGCGCCAAAGTTCAGCTGATTGACCTGTGCTTTGCCATTTGGCAAATAGGAATAAACCCTGACGAGCCTTGCCATCAGACCACTTTACACTCAATCAGCGAATTAGAAATATCAAGGATGCACTGCTCAAATCATCCGCGAAAAATTGCAATCGCCTCGACAGTCAACGATTTCTTAACCATAAGCCGGTCTTAACCGGCGCTAGGAGACAATAAATGAAAAAGCATTTATCACGGCGTGATGCGCTCGCGCGCATTGGTGCTGGCACCATCGCGGTGGCTGGCAGTAGCGCCACGCTGCCTGTCTGGGCACAAGCCGCACCCGGTGTGACCGACAACGAAATCGTGATCGGGTACCACGGCCCGATGACCGGGCCCGCAAGCTGGGTGGGTCTTGGCGGACGCGACGGCGCACTGCTCGCTCTTGATGAGATCAACGCGGCCGGTGGCGTCAATGGACGCAAGATTCGCATGGTGGTTTACGACGATGCGGGTAAAGCCAGCGAAGCCGAGGCTGTGACGCGCAAGATGATCGACAGCGACAAGGTGTTCGGAATTCTGGGCGGTGGCGTCAGCAACGTGGCCATTGTTGTGAGCGAGGAGGCGCACCGCGCCAAGGTGCCCTACTTCAACGGCTCGGCAGGCAGCCCGAAAGTGATGGACCTGCAAAGTCGCTGGGTATTCTCCGGCGCGACGCTCGACGGGCGCGACATCGGACACAACGAGGCCTCCTTTATCGGCGAGCACCTGAAGGTGAAAAAAGTAGCGGTGATGCATGGCACCGACGAGTTCTCGCAGTCGCTGCAGGACACGGTTGTCAAGATTCTGAAAGAGCGTTACGGCGTCGAGGTGCTCACGACACAGAAGTACAACCCCGGTGACACCGACTTCAGTTCACAGCTGCTGGCAGTCAAGCAAAGCAACCCGGAGTACATCCTCCTTTTCGGTCTCTATGTCGAAGCCGCACGCGCGGTGCGCCAGGCCCGCGAGCTCGGCATTCGCACGCCGATCAAGGGTGACAACTCGATGATGAATGCGGGCTTCCTGACCGTGGCCGGCAGTGCTGCCGAAGGCATGGTGGTCGAATACATTTCCCCCTACTTCAACGGCGACCCAGCCAAGGACATGGTCGAGTTCGAGGCCCGCTACAAGAAGAAATTTCCCTCCTACCCGGCTGAGCGTCCCAACTACATCGACGTCTGGAACTACGGCAACATGTACGCGTTCGCAGAAGGCCTCAAGCGCGCCGGGCGCAATGTCACGCGGCGCAGCTTCGTCGAGGCACTTGAAACATTCAAGGAGTGGAAAGCGCCAGACAACTGGCCTGGCGCAGTTCAGGTCATCCAGCCGCTCACCTTTTCCGCGAGCCACAACGGCAACCGGCGCATGTCATTCTTCCGCGTCACCCGTGGCAAGTTCGTGCCGATCACGGATTTCAAGGCACCCGTGCCGACCACACAATTCCCGGCAAATGCGACCTTGAAGTGGTGATCTGAAGAAGGACTCTTGATGTTAGACATCGTTCCGCAGCTGATTGTCAGCGGCGTTGCTGCGGGCGCGCTCTATGCGCTGGTGGCGATTGGCCTGGTATTGATCTACAAGGCAACCGGCATCGTCAACTTCGCCCAGGGCGAATCGGTGACGGTTGGCGCTTACCTGGGTTGGCTTTTCGTCGCCGGTTTGCAGATGCCCTACTTCGTCGCAATTGTTGCGGTGATGGTGGCATCGGCACTGGTGGGCGTTCTGATCGAGCGCGTGGCCTACCGACCACTGATCAGCTCGCCACCGTTCACGGTCATCCTGGCTACCCTCGCGGTGGGGCTGATCATCAAAAACGCGATCCGCCTGGTCTGGCAGGACACGCCGCGCACCATCAGCGGTGCCCTGAGCGCCGAACCGATCGAGTTCGCCGGCCTGCTGATCACCCCCGAGCGCATGGCCATCATGGCTACCGTGGCGCTGGCGGTCTCGGCCCTGATGCTGTTCTTTCGCTACACCAAGCTGGGCAAGGCCATGCGCGGTACCGCGCAAAGCCAGGAAGCAGCGGCGTTGATGGGCATCAGTGTTTCGGGCATCTACGCCAAAACCTGGGCACTGGGCTCAGCACTCGGTGGCTTGGCTGGCATATTGATCGCGCCGCTGGTGGGCATCAATACCGAACTCGCAGCGGTACTGATCCCCGGCTTCGTTGCTGCAGTGGTCGGTGGCTTTACCAGTATCCCGGGGGCGATCGTCGGTGGCCTTTTGGTGGGTATCTGCGAAAACTTTGGTGGTGTGTTCGTCAACTCGAGCTTCAAACGCGTCGTGGCCTTCCTCATTCTTCTCGCCGTGCTGATGATCAAACCCTCGGGCCTGTTCGGCAAGCCAATTCGCAAACAGGTGTAAGCGCATGAACAATCAACCGTCGTCAATACGGACAGCCATGCCTTGGTTGGCTGGCTTGGTGGTGCTGGCCCTGCTGCCTTGGGTCGCTTCCTCTTACGTGGTGCACATTCTTTCGGTGATGGGTATCGCCGTGATTCTTGCGCTGGGTCTTAATCTGCTGATGGGCTACGCCGGGCAGGTATCGCTTGCCAACGCAGCATTTTTCGGCATTGGCGCCTACACGGTGGCAATCCTCGGTAACCGTTACGGCGTGTCCTTCTGGATCGCGTTGCCGCTCACCGGCCTGGCCACCGCAGGTTTGGGCTTCGTGGTCGGACTGCCAGCCTTGCGCGTGGCAAGCCACTACCTGGCCCTTGCCACACTCGCTTTCGTCTGGACCGTGCAGGTGATCCTGATCGACTGGGCTGGCATGACCGGTGGTTCGCAAGGCATGAGCACCTCGCGCCGGGGGCTGGGGATCGAGCTGCTGGCCGACGAGCGCCTGTACTACCTGCTGATCATCTGCATGGCGGCAGCGATGGTGTTACTGGCGATTCGCCTGATCCATTCCAAGACCGGACGCGCCTTCATGGCCATCCGCGACAACGAAAATGCAGCCGAGATCATGGGCATCCATCTGGCCCGCTACAAGACGACTGCATTTGCCATCAATGCCTTCTACTGTGCCATAGCTGGTGGTCTGCAGGCCGGGCTTGTGCGCTTTCTAGATCCCTATGAGTTTGGGCTCTGGCCGTCGATTTGGCACCTCATGTACATCGTGGTCGGCGGTCTTGGAACCATCGTCGGCTCAGTGCTCGGGCCTGTGGTTCTGGTGGCTCTGCCTGAAATGTTGCGCTCTTTCAGTGAATACCGTGAGCTGATCTTCGCTTTATTGTTATTGCTCACGTTGATCTTCATGCCTGACGGCCTCACTGGCAAGTTTGATCAACTGCGGTACAGGTTGGCACGGCGCCGCGATTCCGTGGCTGCACCAAGTGCCCCCGGTGACGCCCAAGTTGAAGCCAGTCCACCCGATGAACGCATTGAAGCTGCTGGCGCAACACCACTGCCGGCGCGCGCCATGCCAATCGAGCGCGGCGAAACGCTGCTCGAAGTCGCCGATCTGGCGCTCTCGTTTGGTGGACTGAAGGCTCTGCAAAACGCAGGCCTCACGCTCAAGGGCGGCGAAATCCGGGCGCTGATCGGCCCGAATGGCGCTGGCAAAACCACTTTTCTGAATGCGCTGTGCCGCGTCTATGAACCCGATGCCGGTACCTTGAATTTTCGCGGGCGCTCACTCATGGAGGTGCGGTCGCATGACCTGGTCTCACTCGGTATCGTCAGAACGTTTCAGAACATCCGCCTGTTCGGCAAAATGACACTGCTCGAAAACGTTTTGGTCGGCATGCATGCACACCTGCGACACGGCTTTGTCGGCGCCGCTTTGCGCTTGCCGGTCGCGATCGCGGAAGATCGCACAGCGCGGGCCAAGGCCATGGCACTGTTGCACTATGTTGGCCTGGCGCAAATGGCCGACATGAAGGCATCGTCGCTGGCGTTTGGCCAGCAGCGCCGACTTGAACTGGCGCGTGCGCTCGCCGCCGACCCGGTATTGTTGCTGCTCGACGAGCCAGCCTCGGGGCTGTCCAAACACGAAGTTGACGAACTGCTGGCAATTCTGCGAACGATTCGCATGCAACTCGGCGTGACGGTTCTCTTGATCGAGCACAACATGAACTTCGTGATGGGACTTGCGGACCGTATTTCGGTGCTGGATCATGGCGTGATGATTGCCGAAGGCTCACCCGAAGAGATTCAGAACAACCCGCGTGTGATCGAAGCCTACCTCGGCAAGGCTGCCGCGACCGATGCTGCCGAAGTTACGGCCGCAGAACCGGAGTTTGCCCGTGCTTAAGGTAGAAAACGTCGAAGCGCACTACGGTAATGTGCGCGCTCTGTCTGGGGTAAGCCTCGAAGTGCCTGCCGGCAAAATGGTCACGCTGCTGGGCGCTAATGGCGCGGGCAAGACAACCACCGTGCGCACCATCGCCGGACTCACGCCGGCATCGAATGGCAGCATTTCCTTTGACGGTATTGGCATCGAAAAGCTCAAGGCAGACCGCATTGTGGGTCTCGGGATCAGTCTGGTGCCGCAAGGCCGGCTGTTATTTTCCGAGTTGACGATCGAAGAAAACCTGGAACTTGGTGCCTACCTGCGTCGTGATCACGCCGAGATTCGGCGCGACATTGAGCGCATGTACACGCAGTTTCCAATCCTCGGCGACAAGCGCAACCAGGATGCTGGCACGATGTCCGGGGGGCAGCAGCAAATGCTGGCCGTGGCGCGCAGCTTGATGTCGAGGCCCAAGCTGCTGATTTTGGACGAGCCCTCACTCGGGCTGGCGCCACGCATCGTCGAGGAAATCTTTGGCATCATCCGCCGCATCCGCGACGATGGCATGGCGATCCTGCTGGTCGAGCAGAATGCCAATTTGGCGCTGTCAATTTCTGATCACGGCGTAGTGCTTGAGTCGGGTCGCGTCGCGATCTCCGGCACTGCGACTGAACTGCTGCGCGACGAGCGTGTGCAACATGCCTACCTTGGCCATTCTGGTTCATGATATTTGGGCGTGAACTGCCACTTCGGTGCCGGATGAGAATTACCCTCACGTCTGATGTGCCTGAAATTAGCGGCTAGACGATTTCACATATAATGCGAATCATTCTCATTTAATAAAGGGTGATTCTTATGAAAAAGCAAATAGTCGCACTGGCAGTATTCATGGCTGCACTCCCCTCGTTTGCCGCCACCGACGAGTTCACGCTGAACATCAAGAACCATGCGTTTGAGCCCAAGGAGCTTGTCGTGCCCGCCGGCAAAAAGATAAAAATTCTGGTGGTGAATCAGGACGCGACACCGGCAGAATTTGAAAGCAAACCCCTTAATCGCGAAAAAGTGATCCCCGGAAAATCTTCCGCGATCATCAACGTCGGCCCGCTCAAACCAGGGCGCTACGGTTTTGTCGAGGAGTACCACGAGACCGAAGCAGGCGCCCAAGGCACCATCGTCGTCAAATAAGGAAGCCAACCCATGTTTGCCGCAGCAGTGATTGTGTTTCGCGAGTCTCTTGAGGCCGCGCTGATCATCAGCATCATGATGGCAGCCACCCGTGGCATCCCGATGCGGGGGCGCTGGGTTTGGGGCGGCGTTTTGACTGGTCTGGCTGGCGCAGCCCTTGTCGCCTCCGCGATGAACATGATCTCGGACCTGGCGGACGGCATGGGGCAGGAGTTGTTCAACGTCGCCATTCTCGTGACTGCGATTGGCATGCTCGCCTGGCACAACATCTGGATGTCGACCCATGGGCGTGAAATGGCTCAGCAAATGAAAAGCACCGCGCGTGCCGTGACCGACGGCAACCGTGAGCATTCCGTCATTCTTGTGGTGATTGCGCTGGCCGTTTTGCGTGAGGGTTCGGAGACCGTACTCTTTCTTTACGGTGTGGCCACTGGCGGCGAAAATGGTCTTCGTGATACCTTGATGGGTGCAGGCATGGGCGTGGCCTCTGGCGCCTTTGTTGCCGGGCTACTCTACATGGGCCTTTTAAAAATCCCACTGCGCTGGTTCTTTGCTGTCACCGGCTTGCTGGTTCTGCTGTTGGCGGCTAGCATGGCGTCCCAAGCAGCCCGCCTGCTGATCCAGGCGGACAAGCTGCCCAGCCTGGCAGCACCGCTATGGGATACCTCCAGTGTGCTGTCACAGAACACTGTACTCGGCACCATTCTCCATGGACTGATTGGCTACGACGCCCAGCCTGCAGGCATGCAGGTTGTTGCCTACGTGTTGGTGTTTGTTTCCATCGCCAGCGCCATGTTCTGGGTTTCGCGGCGTGGAACACCGGTTCAGGTGAAGTAAACAAGCGCAAAGAAAAAAGCACTTAACGTTTCCGCTAAGTGCTTGATTCAATTGGAATTTTTGGTGGGCAGTACAAGTTTCGAACTTGTGACCCCTGCAGTGTGAATGCAGTGCTCTACCCCTGAGCTAACCGCCCTTTCCCTGTTCAGGAAAGATATAGATTATGTCACAGTTTCCGGAGTTTTTTCCTCTTTTTTGCGCCAAATTGTCTTGGCGTTGCTCGACTTGTCAATTTGTTTGAGAACGTCCTCGTG
>JBEGLK010000096.1:0-6985 GCA_041183605.1 Pseudomonadota bacterium | reverse complement strand
CCGGTGTTGCGGATGATGATGGTGTAGGCAAAAAAATACTGTCCCTGCCCGGGGTCCGACTGATCGGCCAGATAGCGTGGTTTGACCTGAACCTGGAATTGGTAAAGCGGTGGCGTTGCCATGGGCAGGGCTTCAGGGTTTGGCGCCGGACAGCGGCGGCAATTCAATCGCGACGCTGACAGGCGCCTGCATGGTGGGAGCAAGCGCTGCGCCACGTGCCGACACGGATTGCAGCAACAGCTCATCGGACAAGCGCTCGCCCACCCTGAACGGTTTGGCGGGCGCTCCGTCGATCGCGATCAGGGCGCTGCCTACCTTGTTGCCCTTGCCCTGGGCGATGACACCAATCAGCTTGTACCTGCTGGCGGCATTGACCGCCGGTGCGGACTCCTTGTCATCCTCAGACGCCGGCTTGGCACCCAACAACAGGGCCACCCGGCCGGTGTCAATCGCGCGAGGGCTCCATGACTCACCACTGGCCCGTGGCGTGCTGATGGGTTCCGACCAGCGCAGGCCCCAGTAGACGACGCTGGTAGCAGCCAAGGCAGCCAGAACAAAGCTGCTCAGGCGAGCAGGCCAAAGGGTTCGATCAAGGCTTGTCATGGGATGAGGTGTTTGGATTGATGAAACTGCCTGATTTGCCACCATGCTTCTCCAGTAACTTGATATCTGTCATGACCATGCCACGGTCCACTGCCTTGCACATGTCATAAATGGTGAGCAGGGCCACCGAGACCGCGGTGAGTGCCTCCATTTCCACGCCAGTGGGTCCCACCGTTTCCACGGTGGCCCGGCAAAACACACTGCCGGCACCAGCCTCGCTTGGTTGGCTCAGCTCGAACTCGACGGCCACCCGAGTCAGTGCCAGCGGGTGGCACAAGGGAATCAGTTCACTGGTCTTTTTGGCCGCCATGATGCCGGCAATGCGGGCAATGCCCAGCACATCGCCTTTTTTGGCCGTGCCGGACGCGATGATGGCAAGCGTACCCGGCAACATGTCAATGCGCCCGCTGGCAACGCCAATGCGGTGACTGGCAACTTTGGCCGCCACATCAACCATGTGGGCCTGGCCCTGGTCGTCAAAATGGGTGAGGGTGCTCATGACAAAAATCTGGATGAAATGGACTAAAGAAAACGTGGCGGTTTGACCGAACCTTTACACACAGCTGGCATCATACGGCGATCGTCTGATGTATTCTTTTGCAGGTGCACAAAATTTATCGCTCATGTTGATTGATCAATTCAAACCCAAAGCACGTGTCGGCCTGGTGCTCAAAAAACGAGCCGCCCTGTTAATGGCGGCAGTTTGTCTGAGCTTGCCATTCGCGCTTTGTGCGCAGGGCCAGACGGTCAGTGCTTTGCCCATGCTGGGTGACGGCAGCGACATGAGCACCGGCGCTGAACGCCGACTGGGTGATCGTATTGCCCGCGAGTTATACCGTGATCCTGATTTTATTGACGATCCGGTGTTGTCCGACTATGTGCAGGGTGTCTGGCAACCCTTGCTGGGCGCGGCCCGGGCCCGCGGCGACCTGACACCCGAACTTGACGAACGGTTTGCCTGGCGCATCGTCTTGGGGCGCGACCGCAGCGTGAATGCGTTTGCCTTGCCGGGTGGCTATTTCGGACTGCACCTGGGTTTGCTGTCGGTGGTCAGCAGTCGCGACGAACTGGCCTCGGTTTTGGGTCATGAGTTGAGCCACGTCACACAGCGCCATATTTCACGCTTGATCTCCAAAAGCAACCAGCAAACACCATGGATGATTGGCGCCATGATTCTTGGTGCCCTGGCCGCAAGCAAAAATGCCGACGCGGGCAACGCGCTGATGGTTGGCGGGCAGGCGCTGTCGGCACAAAGCCAGCTGAATTTTTCTCGTGACATGGAGCGCGAAGCGGACCGCATCGGCTTTGGCGTGATGACGCAAGCCGGTTTTGAGGCGCAGGGTTTTGTGGGCATGTTCGACAAATTGCAACAAGCCTCGCGGCTCAATGACAGTGGTGCCTACCCCTACTTGCGCAGTCACCCGTTGACGACGGAACGCATTGCGGACATGCAATCGCGCCTGCCGCTGGGTGCGCCGCATCCTGCACCCGTGATCCCCGGCATGACCCATGCGATGTTGACGGCACGCGCGCGAGTGCTGTCCAATCCGGGTCCTGATGCGCTGCGTGGCTGGCTCAAGCAAGCTGATGATGCGGGCCTGTCGCGCCAGGCACCTGCCCAGCAAGCCGGCGCGTTGTACGGTGCGGCCCTGGCTGCAAGCCAGATGCGTGATGCGGCGCGGGCGCGCAGGTTGTTTGCGCGCCTGCAGAAATTGGTTCCTGAGGGACCTGAAGCGGCGCGGCAGGTGCGTTGGCTGGGCCTGGAGATGGAACTCGCTGCGGGTGACCGTTCGCCGGCAGAGGTGCTGGCACTGGGTGCTGGCGCGGGTCTGGATGCGGTCAATCCGCCTGGCGCCACTGTCTTGCGGCGCCCCGACCTGATATTGCAGGCCCAACTTGCCGCGCAAGGCAAACAGTTGCAGATGGTTGATCGGTCGGTGCAGAACCTCCAGAGCTGGCTGGTCAGCCAGCCGCAGGATGCTTTGGCTTGGCAATGGCTTGCCAGTCTTTATGCCGCCAAAAATCAAGGTTTGCGCGCTTTGCGCGCTGAAGCCGAGGTGCGGATCGCACAGCTGGACTATGCGGGAGCCCTGGACCGATTAAAAGCCGCGCAGGACCGCTTGCGGGTGCCCGGTGCCTCGAATTCCTCTGCCGACCACATCGACGCATCGATCATCGACACCCGGCGCCGACAGATTGAGGGTTTGCTCAAGGAGCAGGCGAAGGAACCGTAAGGGGGTGTCGCCCGAAAAAAAGCGGCTTATTTTTGACCGAATGACAAATCAATCAGCAGTCCGAGGGCTGAATAAATCATGGAGCCCCATAACGCGGCCGAGAAGTCGCGCACATAAAAGCCGTCCAGAATGCCGGCGGCCGACCAGAACATCAAGGCATTGATGACAAACAGGAACAGGCCCAGCGTGACAAGGGTCACGGGCAGGGTCAACAGCACCAGCACCGGGCGCAACACCATATTGAGCAGTCCGATGACAAAGGCAGCGATCAGCGCGGCGCCAAAGCTGCTGACCACGACGCCACTGTACAGGTAGGCCACACACAGCAGGGCGGTGGCGCTTAGCAGCCATTTCAGCAGGAGTTTCATGGGGGCAAGCTTAGCACCGTACTGGCTTGGTGCGGCGGGGCGCTATGATCCGCACCCCATGACTGGCATCCACATCACCGATATTGAAGCGGCCATCAATTTCTGGCGCACCCGATCGCCCTGCGTTGACGGCGCGGCATTGCAGCCCCCTACGCGGGCGCTGGCCGAGGTGTATGCCGTGATGGCCTTCGAGCGCCGGCGTGAAATTGACCCGGCAGCACTGTCCGGGGAGGCATGGCAGGCCTGGTTGACCTGGTACGAGAGCACACCGGACACACCGTGCATCGCCATTTGCTCGACCAGCCAGGGTGATGAGATTTGCAAGGGTTGCGGCCGTACCTTTGCCGAAGTGCAGTGCTGGACCGAAATGCAGCCGGTACAAAAACGTGCCACCTGGCGACGCATCAGCCAGGAAGGCACGTCCTGGCGCTTTAACAAATACGCCGAGCGCGCTGCCGAAAAGAAAGTGCTGGTCTGACCCGCAAGGTTTAGAGCGCGATACCGCCCGAGACTTCGATCACTTCACCGTTGATGTAGCTGGCTTCGTCGCTGGCCAGGAAGGCATAGACATTGGCAATTTCCTCGGGCTTACCCAAGCGCCGCATGGCGACCTTGGCGCTCAGGTCCTGCAGAATTTTTTCGGGCATGGCCATCACCATCGGGGTCGAGATGAAACCCGGGGCGACCGCGTTGGTGCGCACACCCTTGGGGCCGAGTTCACGACTCCAGGTCTTGGTGAAGCCGATCACGCCGAATTTGGTAGCGGCGTAGTTGGTTTGGCCAAAATTGCCATACAGGCCAACCACCGAGCTCGCGTTCAGGATCACGCCGCTGCCTTGTGCGACCATGCCGTCGGCCACGGCCTGTGAACAGTGGAACACGCCGCGCAGGTTGACGTCCACGACGCGGTCAAACTGTTCCAGTGTCATTTTTTGCAGCCGTGCGTCCTGCGTGATGCCGGCGTTGTTGACCAACACGTCGATGCGGCCAAATTTGGCATTGACCTGTGCCACCACGCTGTCGACCATGGCGCGCTGGGTGACGTCCATCACAAAACCTTCTGCGGTGGCCCCCAGTGCCCGGCATTGGGCCACCGTCTCGTCGACACCGGCCTGCTTGATGTCGCAGACGATGACAATGGCGCCTTCGCGGGCGAACTTGAGTGCGGTGGCCAATCCGATGCCTTGGGCGGCTCCGGTGATGAGGGAAACTTTGTTGGGAAGACGTGCAGTCATGGTGTTTTAGTTGCGTAGTGAAAGAAACAGGGGGATGTTATCCACCCGACATTTCACCAAGTTGACTGCGGTCAACTACTTCCAGCTTATCGGTTCAATATCAACGTTGAGGCTGCCGTTGCCCAGCATCAGCACGCCTTCCTGCACGGTCGCCTGCAACGCCATGCTGCGTTGTGCCATGGGAATCAGCGCTTGTGCGGCCGCCGTGGGTATGCGCCAGATGCGCAGGTTTCTGGCGCGTGCCAGCTTGTTCTCCATGCCGCGCCACCAGATCTCCGAAGCCTGGCCAAAACAATACAGCACCACCGCGTCGGCCTTGCCGCAGGCTTTGAGCAGCGGTTTGTCCTCGGGCTGTCCGACCTCTATCCACAGGCGCGTCTGCCCGGTGAAATCACGCAACACCACGTCGGGCTCGTCGGGGTCACTCAGGCCGGCGCCGAAGGTCAGCGTGCCGTCACCGGCACACATGTCCTGCAATTGGTGGGCCTGCAGGGCCAGTGCGCACAGCCTGACCATCATGCGTTCGTCGGTTTCGCTGGGATGGCGCGCCAGCGTCAGCGCATGGTCGGCGTAGTAACCGTGGTCGATGTCCGCAATTTGCAGGCTGGCCTTGAAGATGGTGGATTTGGTGGCCACGTCAGACCCGTCGGGCCAACTCGGCGGCCTTGCCGACGTAGCTGGCCGGGGTCATGGCCAGCAGGCGTTCTTTTTCTGCTGCTGGCAGGTCCAGTCCGGCAATGAAGCCCTGCATCAGTTCACGTGTCATGGCCTCACCCCGGGTGAACTTCTTGAGTTGCTCGTAGGGCTGCGGCAAGCCAAAGCGGCGCATCACGGTTTGAATCGGCTCGGCCAGCACTTCCCAGGAATTGTCCAGGTCGGCGGCAATCGCGTCCTGATTGATTTCCAGCTTGCCCAGACCGGTGGCGAGCGACTGGTAGGCCAGCACCGCGTAACCCAGCGCCACACCCATGTTGCGCAATACGGTGCTGTCGGTCAGGTCGCGTTGCCAGCGTGAAATCGGCAGTTTCTCGCTCAGGTGGCGCAAGAGTGCATTGGACAGCCCCAGATTGCCCTCGGCATTTTCAAAGTCAATCGGATTCACCTTGTGCGGCATGGTACTGGAACCAACCTCGCCTTCGCGCAACTTTTGCTTGAAATAGCCCAGCGAGACATAACCCCAGACATCACGCGACCAGTCAATCAGAATGGTGTTGGCGCGCGCCACCGCATCAAACAGTTCAGCCATATAGTCATGCGGCTCGATCTGGATGCTGTAGGGCTGGAAGGTCAGGCCCAAGCCCAAGGGTTCAGGCGTTTCAATGACCTTGCGGCTGAAAGCTTCCCAGTCAAAATCTGGCCAGGCCGACAGGTGGGCGTTGAAGTTGCCGACTGCACCGTTCATTTTTCCCATCAGCTTGACGTTGGCGATTTTTTCGCGTGCGGCAACCAGTCGCACCACGACGTTGGCGATTTCCTTGCCGACGGTGGTAGGGCTGGCGGTCTGACCATGGGTCCGGCTGAGCATGGACACCCCGGCGAAGGCGTGTGCCATCTCGCGCAATTTTTCAATGATTTCGTCGAGCTTGGGCAACAGCACCTGCTCGCGCCCGCTCTTGAGCTGCAAGGCGTGACTGGTGTTGTTGATATCTTCGCTGGTGCAGCCAAAGTGGACGAATTCTTGCGCGGCCACCAGTTCCGGCCGACCTTCAAACTTGGATTTGATCCAGTATTCAACCGCCTTGACATCGTGGTTGGTGGTTTTTTCAATGGCCTTGATGGCATGGCCGTCGGTCTCGGAGAAGTTCTTGACCAGACCCAGCAAATAGGTGCGCGCACCAGGCGACAGCGGTTTGAATTCGGTGAATCCGCAGTCGCTCAGCGCAATAAACCAGGCTACTTCGACCTGCACCCGTCGGTGCATGTAGCCCTGTTCGCTCATGGCGGGGCGCAATTTTGTGAGTTTGGCCGCATAGCGGCCGTCCAGTGGAGAGAGGGCGGAAATGGCAGAAGTAGTCATGGGAGAGATTGTAGGAGGATCAAAAACCGCACCTGCTTCAGCTGATCTGGCAGGCTGACTAGAATGCAGACACCATAATATTTTTTTGCTTCTGTCACACCCCCATGAAATTGATCGGATCCAACACCAGCCCCTATGTGCGCAAAGTCCGCATCGTGATGGCCGAAAAAAAACTTGACTACGACTACGTGCTGGAAAACGTGTTTTCCGCCAATACCAGCATTGCGGCATCGAATCCTTTGGGCAAGGTGCCATGCCTGGTGATGGAAGCCGGTGATGTGATTTATGACTCGCGGGTCATCGTGGAATACCTGGACACCTTATCGCCAGTGGGCAAGTTGATACCGGCGGTGGGCCGTGAGCGTGCCGAGGTCAAAACCTGGGAGGCACTGGCTGATGGCATTTTGGATGCGGCTATTCTGGCGCGGATGGAGGATGCCTGGGATGGACGCCCTGATGCCCAGCGCAGCCAGGCCTGGATTGACCGGCAACTGGGAAAGGTGAGGGCTGCTGTGCAGGCCATCAGCA
>JBEGLK010000095.1:0-7883 GCA_041183605.1 Pseudomonadota bacterium | reverse complement strand
GTGCGTGGCTTGCCGGTCTTGCTTACCGGCTGGGGTAGCAACTGGGCCACCGTCAACTGGTCGTCACCAAAGTACTTTCCAGCCACCGCGCGCACCTGTTCGGCTGTGACGGCTCGCAGACGTTCGATCAATCGCTCATGGGCATCGAGCGCTTGGCCCTGAACCCAGCTGGTGCCGAGTTCACGCGCCTGGTTGAAGACCGAATCCAGCTTGTAAACCGCGCTGGCCACCCATTGCGTCTTGACGCGGGCAAGCTCTGCCTCTGACACACCCTCCGTGGCAATACGCACCAGTTGCGCGCGCAGGGCCGCTTCCACCTGTTCCGCGGTTTTACCCTTGGCAGGCACACCGGACAAAATGAACAACTGCGGGCCGCGACCCCACAAGCCGTTGTAAGCGCCAGCGCTGTCAGCGACCCGGTTTTCGCCTTGGGTCAAGGCGCGCTCCAGCCGCGCCCCGCTGTAACCGTCCAGCACGGCGGCCAGCACGGTCAATGCCAGAGCATCAGACGTGTCTTGGCCCGCCTCAAATGACTGCAGCGAAGGCACCTTGAAGGCGAGCGTCACCGTCGCCTGTTCAGCCGGCGCCTTGAAAGCGACACGTTTGATGCCAGTCTGCAGCGGTTCCACACGCGGTTTGCGCTCGGGCACGGCGCGCGCCGGAATGCTGCCGTAATATTTTTCGGCCAGGCGACGCACCTCGGCCACATCCACATCACCCGCCACCACCACCGCGGCATTGGCGGGCACATACCAGCGCTGATAGAAGGAACGGGCATCGTTGGGCGTCAGCGCGTCAAGATCGCTCATCCAGCCAACAATCGGTCGGCGGTAGGGTGAGGCCACAAAAACCGCCGCATTCAGAGCCTCATTCATCAGTGCCTGGGGGACGCATGCGGCGTTCTTCCTTGACCACTTCAAGCTCTTTCCTGAACTCCTCGTCAGACCAGGTATTGTGGGCAAAACGGTCGGCCTCGAGCTGCATCACGTCGGCCAATTTGGCCGCCGGGATTTGTTGGTAATAACCGGTGTAATCCAGGCTGGTGAAGGCATTCTCACGGCCGCCCAGCGCCGCCACGCGACGCGAGAACTCACCCACGGGCACGCTGGGTGTGCCCTTGAACATCATGTGCTCCAGCACGTGGGCTACGCCTGAACTGCCATCCACCTCATCCATCGAGCCAACCCGCACCCACACCATGTGCACCGCCGTGGGCGCGCGCCGGTCGGGCTTGACAATAAGGCTCATGCCATTGGAGAGAGTGAACTGTTGCGCCTGAACGGTAGGCGCGACCGGTGCGCTGGGGGTCTGCGCGCTGGCCGTTGACAGGGTGGCCCAGGCCAGCCAGGCGATGCCAAAACGGGTTAAAGCCGGGAGAATCAAAGTAGGTACGTTGTGTTTCATAGAATGCAGTGATACCACGAACCCAAAAAATGTTCAGTTTTTTCAGAAAAAAACCCTCTGCCCCTCCTGTCCAGGCCTCTGTACCGGAAGCCGCATCAGCGTCACCAACGACAACCGTTGCGCCCCCGTTGACGGCCAATCCACCGCTGGCACCTGAACGCAAGTCCTGGATCGACAAGCTCAAGGCAGGTCTGCGCAAGACCGGCACCAGCATTGCGAGTGTGTTCACCGGCACGCAAATTGACGACGCCCTCTATGAGGACCTGGAAACGGCGCTGTTGATGGCCGACACCGGAGTCAAAGCCACCGAGCATCTGCTAGAAGACCTGAAACGCCGGGTCAAGGAAAACAAAACCGCGGAGCCTGCTGCAGTCAAGGGCTTGCTCGTGGAATCCCTCACCGAACTGCTGGCACCATTGCAAAAGTCGCTGGAGATCGGGCGCTTCAAACCCACGGTGATCATGGTGGCGGGCGTTAATGGCGCCGGTAAAACCACATCCATTGGCAAGCTGACCCGGCACCTGGCCGTCAACAAGGCCAGCGTGTTGCTGGCCGCCGCCGACACCTTCCGCGCTGCGGCGCGTGAACAGTTGGGCGTGTGGGCTGACCGCACGTCTGTGGACATCATCAGCCAGGAAGGTGGCGATCCGGCCGCAGTCGCCTTTGATGCAGTCAGTGCTGGCAAGGCGCGTGGCCGTGACGTGGTGCTGGTGGACACCGCAGGACGCCTGCCCACCCAGTTGCACCTGATGCAGGAGCTGGTCAAAATCAAGCGTGTGATTCAGAAGGCTGGACCGGCACAGGACGGCCAGAGCGAAACCGCTGGTTCGGGAGATACGAATGCCATTCCTCCTCACGAGGTCTTGCTGGTGATTGACGGCAACACCGGTCAAAACGCAGTGGCCCAGGTCAAGGCTTTTGACGATGCCCTGGGTCTCACCGGACTGATCGTGACCAAGCTCGACGGTACCGCCAAGGGCGGCGTGCTGGCTGCCATTGCGCGCGAACGCCCGATCCCCGTGTATTTCATCGGTGTCGGCGAAAAACTTGAAGACCTGGAAACCTTCAATGCCCGTGAATTTGCCCAGGCACTGTTGGCATGACAACTTCACTGCTGCCCCATATCCAGCTGGAAACGGGCCCCGAACCCAGCGCGGCCATCATCTGGCTGCATGGTCTGGGTGCTGACGGCAATGACTTTGCCGGGCTGGTACCCGAGCTTGATCTGTCCGACTGCCCCGCCATCCGTTTCATCTTTCCGCACGCGCCCGCCATTCCCGTCACCATCAACGGCGGCTACATCATGCCTGCCTGGTACGACATTCTGGGTGCCAACCTGATCAGCAGGCAAGACGAGTCCGGCATTCGCGCCTCGGCACTGGCCATCAATGCGCTGATCGATCGTGAAATAGCCCGCGGCATTCCGGCCAGCCGGATTGTGCTGGCCGGTTTCTCCCAGGGCTGCGCCATGGCGCTGCACACCGGGCTGCGCTTTCCCCAAAGGCTGGCCGGCATCATGGCGCTCTCAGGTTATCTGCCACTGGCTGAACACCTGGCCGCTGAGCGCACCGCTGCCAACTTCAACACCCCCATCTTCATGGCGCATGGCAACCAGGACCCGGTGGTGGTGCCGGCTCGTGGCGAGGCCAGTCGGGACCTGCTGGTCAACATGGGATACCCGGTACATTGGCACAGCTACCCCATGCAACACAGCCTGCACCCGCGTGAAGTGGCTGATATTGCTGAGTTTCTCAAGCAGGTTCTGCACTCCGCAGTTGTCTGAAAACAACCGCCAGGCGCCGGTTTCAGCAAGTTCTGCAGGCTGGCCCTGAAAAAAGTGAAAATAGCGCTTGATGTGCTGAACCGCATGTGCACATGCAGCAACCATTAACCTGAGCTTTCAACAACTTTATGGCAACTAAAAATACAAAAACCATCAAGGAATTTGTCTTTGAGTGGGAGGGCAAGGACCGGAACGGAAAACAGGTCCGGGGGGAGACCCGTGCAGGTGGCGAAAACCAGGTGCAGTCCTACTTGCGGCGCCAGGGCATCATGCCCCTCAAAATCAAAAAAAGGCGCATGAGTGCGGGCAAGGCCATCAAGCCCAAGGACATGGCAATTTTCACGCGCCAGTTGGCCACCATGATGAAAGCCGGTGTGCCGTTGCTGCAGGCTTTTGACATTGTCGGCCGAGGCAACCCCAATCCAAGCGTGACCCGCCTGCTCAACGACATTCGCAATGACGTCGAGACCGGGACCTCGCTGAGCGTGGCTTTTCGCAAATACCCGCTGTACTTTGACAACCTCTACTGCAATCTGGTCGAAGCTGGTGAAGCCGCGGGTATTCTGGACCAGTTGTTGGACCGGTTGGCGGTTTACATGGAAAAGACCGAAGCCATGAAGTCCAAGATCAAGTCCGCCCTGATGTACCCCATCTCGGTGCTGGTAGTGGCTTTTGTGGTGACCGCCGTGATTATGATTTTTGTGGTGCCGGCGTTCAAGGAAGTGTTTTCCAATTTTGGCGCCGACCTGCCCGGCCCTACGCTGGCGGTGATCGCCATGAGCGAAATCTTTGTCAAGTACTGGTGGCTGATTTTTGGCGGCATTGGCGGCGGCATTTATTTCTTCATGCAAGCCTGGCGCCGCAACAAGAAGATGCAGGTCATCATGGACCGCATCATGTTGAAATTGCCGATCTTCGGCGTGTTGGTGGAAAAGTCCTGCATTGCCCGCTGGACACGTACCCTCTCCACCATGTTCGCCGCCGGTGTGCCGTTGGTCGAGGCGCTGGATTCGGTGGGTGGCGCTGCCGGCAACTCGGTGTTTGAAATGGCCACCATCAAGATCCAGCAGGAAGTCTCTACCGGCACCGCGCTCACGCAGGCCATGACCAATGCCAACCTGTTCCCATCGATGGTCTTGCAGATGTGTGCCATCGGTGAAGAATCCGGCTCGATCGACCACATGCTGGGCAAGTCAGCCGACTTTTATGAAGCTGAGGTCGACGACATGGTGGCGGGTATCTCGAGCCTGATGGAGCCCATCATCATCGTGATTCTGGGTACCGTCATTGGCGGCATTGTGGTGGCCATGTACCTGCCCATCTTCAAACTCGGCCAGGTGGTTTGATGACCGGAGTACAGGGTCTGGACGCCAGCCTGCTGGGTCTTTTGGGACTGCTGGTCGGCAGCTTCCTCAATGTGGTCATTTACCGCTTGCCGGTCATGCTCGAGGCCCAATGGCAGGCCGAATGCGCCGACATGCAAGGGCAAACCTTGCCCGAAAAAGCTCCCTTCAACCTGCTGGTGCCCCGCTCGCGTTGTCAAAGTTGTGGTCATCAGCTGGCCTGGTTTGACAACATTCCGGTGCTGAGTTACCTGATGTTGCGCGGGCGTTGCCGCCATTGCCAGGCCCATGTCAGCCTGCGGTATCCCGTGGTTGAACTGGCCACAGGGCTGTTGTTCCTGTGGTGTGGCTGGCGATGGGGCACGACTACCACCGCGCTGGTCTGGTGTGGCTTCTGTGCGGCGCTGGTGACCTTGGCCCTGATTGACTGGGATACCACCTTGCTACCGGACGACATCACGCTACCCTTGCTCTGGGCAGGTCTGGCAATTGCAGCCCTCAAGCTGGGTCACGTCGGACTGAATGACGCTTTTTGGGGCGCTGTAGCGGGTTACCTGTCACTCTGGCTGGTGTACTGGGCTTTCAAACTGGTCACCGGCAAGGAAGGCATGGGTTATGGCGACTTCAAGCTGTTTGCTGCGCTAGGTGCCTGGTTTGGCTGGCAAGCGCTGATTCCCATCATCCTGATGGCCTCGGTGATTGGTGCCATCGTGGGTGTCGGCATGAAATTCGCGGAAAACCTGCGCGAAGGCGGCTACGTTCCCTTTGGCCCGTTCCTGGCCGGCGCTGGACTGACCGCCCTGCTTGCAGGCCCCAACGCCATACTCAGAGCCGTTGGCTTGTAAATCGTGGCTACACCGTTTCATGTCGGCCTGACCGGTGGCATTGGCAGCGGCAAAAGCACCGTGGCGGCGCTGCTGGCGAAATTGGGCGCAGCCATCGTGGACGCCGATGCCATTGCCCGGTCTCTCACCGCCCCTGGCGGTCTGGCCATTGCGGCCATCGCGCAGCAGTTTGGTCCTGAATTCATCGCCGCAGATGGCGCCATGGACCGCGACCGCATGCGCGCGCTGGCCTTCAGTGACCCCGGTGCCAAGAAACGCCTTGAAGCCATCATCCACCCGGGTGTGGCAGAAGAAACCCAGCGCCAGGCTCAGGTGGCTCAAGACGCAGGTTATCGATGCGTGGTGTTCGACCTGCCCTTGCTGGTGGAGTCTTCCCGCTGGCGACAAAAGGTGGACCATGTGCTGGTAGTGGATTGCCTGGCAGAAACCCAGATCACACGGGTCATGGCCCGCAACGGGCTGCCACGTGCCACCGTCGAAGCCATCATGGCCACTCAAAGCAGCCGTCAGCGCCGATTGCAAGTGGCTGACAGCGTGATCTTCAACGACGGTCTGAGCTTGCAAGATTTAAGCGCCGAAGTGGCAGCACTGGCGCCCCGCTTCAAGCTATCATTGGCGCCAGCAACCTGATGGATTGAACAACAGCGTGATCCTTTACGAATACCCACTGCAAGAACGCATTCGCACCTATTTGCGACTGGAACATCTCTTCATCCACTTGCAGCAGTTGTTGCCGCGCGTGGACGCCATGGATCACCATTTTGCGCTGGCAAGCATGTTCGAAATCCTCGAAGTAAGCTCGCGCGCGGACCTCAAATCCGATCTGCTCAAAGATCTGGACCGGCAAAAACACATACTGGACAGTTACCGCGGCAACCCGGCCATTGCTGAAGCCGTACTTGACGAGGTGATCCAGAAACTCGACCAGTGCTTTGCGTCCCTCAACGACCTGCCCGGAAAAATCGGGCAGCCGCTGACCGAAAACGACTGGCTGATGGCGATTCGCAGCCGAATCGTCATCCCGGGCGGCACCTGTGGCTTTGACCTGCCTGCCTACCACGCCTGGCAACACAAACCCGCGGCATTGCGCCAAGCCCAGTTGCGGGAATGGGCGCTGGCATTGAAGCCCATGGCCGATACTATACATTTGTTGCTCAAGTTATTGCGCGACTCCGGCGCACCGCAAAAAGTCATTGTCAACAACGGCCAATGGCAACAAAGCCTGCCCCAGGGACGCACGTTTTTGTTGTTGCGCTTGGCGATTGATGAGAGCCTCGACATCGTGCCCGAAATCAGCGGCAACCGCCTGATGGTGTCGGTGCGACTGATGCGCCAGGGTGAGGACAACAGGCTGCAGACCATCAGCGAAGACGCCAGCATGGAGTTGGCCTTGTGCGCATGAGCGACCCGGTAAAACCAGCTAGCGTCCCGGTAAAAATTGTGACCTGCCCTGGCTGTGGTGGTGTCAGTGTTTATGCGGCCAGCAACCCCTATCGGCCATTTTGCAGCGAACGCTGCAAACAGATCGACCTGGGCGCCTGGGCCAGCGAGCAGTTTGCCGTGCCTGCCGTGGCACCGCCAGAAGACTTCTTGCCCGAATAAATGCAGCTTAAATGCCGCGTTCTTCGGCCAGCCACTGCAACACCGGCACCGTGCCGGGTAACACAGGACTCACTGACACCGGCAGGCGCTGCCAGGCAAACGACTGGGCTTCTCGCATTTGCAACTCACCCGACCAATGCCACACCTTGCAAAAATGCAGACGCACCAGCGCATGCGGGTAGTCCACCAGTTCCTGGCGCCAGGGTTCAATCTGGTCAACGTCAAGGCCCAGTTCTTCGTGAAGCTCACGTTGCAGCGCCTGCTGCACTGACTCGCCGGGCTCGAACTTGCCGCCGGGAAATTCCCAGTAACCAGCGTACACCTTGTCCGCAGGCCGCGAGGTCAGCAAGAACTCGCCGTCAGGCCGGATCAAGACACCGACAGCCACATCCACCACGGGTCGATCGGCACCACCCTCACGCGGCAGGCCGGCATCAGCCACCAGCGCTGTCGGGGAAATGCGCGTCTGGCTCATGCCGCGATGGCGTGTTGACCCGCGTAGTCCAGGGCAAACTGGTAGGCGACCCGGCCGCTGCGTGAGCCGCGCTCCAGCGCCCACACCAGGGCCTGCGGACGCGCGGCCTCGATCGCCTGCACGGAGACCCCCATGGCGCCCAGCCACTGGGCCACGATGGTGAGGTACTCGTCCTGCGAAAAAGGATAAAAGCTCACCCACAGGCCAAAACGCTCGGACAGAGAGATTTTTTCTTCCACCCCCTCACCCGGGTGCACTTCACCGTCGGCGGTGTGGGTGTAGCTGAGGTTTTCCTTCATGTACTCGGGCAGCAAATGGCGCCGGTTGCTGGTGGCATAAATCAGCACATTGGCGGTGGTGGCAGCCACCGAACCGTCCAGAATCGACTTGAGCGCCTTGTAACCCGACTCGCCCTCATCAAAGCTCAGGTC